>NZ_JBHWCL010000004.1:0-136916 GCF_042735125.1 Kitasatospora sp. NPDC059599
GCGCTCCCTCGGCGTCGACGCCGAACCGCACGCCGGGCGCTCCGCCGAGGACGCCCTCCGCCTCGCCCGCGAGGCGGCCGCGAACGGCGTCGACGCGGTGGCCGTCGTCGGCGGCGACGGCATGATCAACCTCGCCCTGCAGGCCCTCGCCGGCACCACCGTCCCGCTCGGCGTGGTGCCGGCCGGCACCGGCAACGACCACGCCCGCGCCTACGGCCTCCCGCTCGGATCCCCCGAGGCCGCCGCCGACGTCATCGCCGCCGGCCGGACCCGCGCGGTCGACCTCGGCCGGATCACCGGCCCGGACGGATCGGTCCGCTGGTACGGCTCCATCCTCGCCACCGGCTTCGACTCCCTGGTCAGCGACCGCACCAACCGCCTGCGCTGGCCGCGCGGCCGGATGCGCTACAACCTCGCCATCCTCATCGAGTTCGCCAACCTGCGCCCGCTCCCGTTCCGGATCACCCTCGCCGACGGCACCGTCATCGAACGCGACCTCACCCTCGCCGCCGTCGGCAACACCAGCAGCTACGGCGGCGGCATGCTCATGTGCCCGGACGCCCTCCCGGACGACGGCCTGCTCGACGTCACCCTCGTCGACGCCATGCCCCGGCTGCGGATCGCCCGCTTCTTCCCCACCCTCTTCAAGGGCACCCACACCACCCGCTCCGAGGTCACCACCCTGCGCACGACGTCCCTGCGCATCGACTCCCCCGGCATCACCGCCTACGCCGACGGCGAATTCATCGCGCCGCTGCCGGTCGAGGTCACGGTGCGGCGGAACGCCCTGCACCTGCTGGTGCCGTGAGACGCTGCGGTCCGGCCGGCCGACCGGTCGGACCGCAGCCGGCGGAACCGTTCACCCGCCGCCGGTCGCCGTCACCCGTCGACCGTCACTCCCCGACCGTCACCCGTCGACCGTCACCCGCCCCGCTCACTCGCAGCCGTTCGGCCACCGCCGTTCACCCGGCGCCGTTCACCCGTCACAGGCGCGCCCTGACCTGCCGCACCGGGTGGCCCAGCGCGGCGGCGATCACGGCGAGTTCCGCCTCCGCGAAGCAGAGCCGCTCCGGGTTCCACACCTCGATCTCGAACCGGGCGAACCCGCACGGCCAGTCGTAGCCGAGCACGTCCAACGTGGTGGCGCTGCCGCAGCACGGCACCGTCACCGCGAGCGTCGCGAAGCCGTCCGCCGCGTGCTCCTCCGACAGGTCCGCCCACCACACCGGCTCGATCAAGCCGCCGCAGTGCGGGCACCCGATCCGTTCCAGGTTCTCCCCGCAGTCGACCACCGTCGGACGCTCGTACCAGCCGACCTCCACCTCGGCGTCGTCGTCCGCCTCGACCAGCCCGGCCACCACCGCGACGGCCCGCTCGGCCGCCGCCGGCTCCGGCTGCCAGTACGGGTCCGCCGGGATCACCGACAGGACGTCATCGCTCACTGCCCGGCCCCTCCACGGTCTCCGTCCCGGACTTCCACCTCGGCCCCCGGCCCGGCAGGACGGGGTGAACCAACCGTCGTCACCCGCCCAGGCGGCGGCGCCAGAGCAGCGGACGCACCTCGATCGCGTCCGACGGGTCCCCGCCCCAGACCGCGGGCAGTCCGGCCGCCGTGAGGGCCGCCACCACCTCGTGCCCGATGGCGGTGGTGGTCGCCGGGGAGCCGTCGAAGCCACCGTAGAGGAGGGACAGACCGCGGCCGGCGGCGGCGGAGTCGGTGCACTGGGAGTGGAAGAAGACGAAACCGCGGGCGGCCGGGGCACCGACGGCGCCGATCTCGGCCTCGCCGCAGGAACGGCAGCAGCTGAAGTGCTCCCGGGCCGTGATGCCGTCGGCGTCGAGGGCGGCGAAGGCACGGGCGAGGCGCTCCGGGTCGGTCTCGCCGAGCCAGCCGGTCTGCTCGCCGACGCGCTCCAGCCAGAGCCGGTCGGCGAGTTGCTCGGCCTGGGCGCGCGAGAGCGGACGGCGCCCGCCCGACACCAGGTACTCCTCGGCCTCCTCGGCGAGCCGCGCCCGGTCGGTGTACCCGCAGGCCAGCGTCAGCCGCAGCCGGTCCTCCAACTCCCGTCGCTCGTCCGCGCCCAGCTCCGGTGGCGGCACGGGCTCCGGTGCGGGGCCCATGTCGAGCGGCTGCCAGTCCAGACCGTCCGCCCAGCCCGCGTCGCCGCGCGCCCAGGCCGTCATCACCGCGGCCACCGGATCGGGCCCGTCCAGCCGCACCTCGAAGTGCCGCTGGGCGGAGCCGTCGCGGTGCTCCAGCGTGTAGTCCTCGCCGTCGGCGTGCCACACCTGGACGAACACGTCCGGCAGGTCCGGCACCCGCTCCACGACGAGGAAGCGGTCGTCCTCCGCGCCGATGCGCAGGACCAGCCCCGCCAGCTCGTCCGCGCTCGGCCGCGACAGCCGCTGCCCGTCGTTCGTCTGTACCGTGATCGCCAACATGGGTCCACCCTTGCACACACGACTGACAACCGCCCCGGCCGAAGCCCCAGTTCAGCCCGGGTGCGAGCGGACCCGGCCGGCCCTCCGGCCATCGCCCCCGAGGCTTCGCCGGCCCCTGCCGGGGCGGCCCCCGCCGTCCGCCCGCGCCGCCCGCCCCCCGTCAGCCGTCAGCTGTCAGCTGTCAACCGACCTGGGACGGCTGGTCTTCCCGGCGGACCCGGAACACGACGTTGCGGCGCAGCGGCCCCTCCGGGGCGGCGGGGTCGTCGAAGTCCTCGGCGGGGTCGTGGGTCATTCCCAGGCGGCGCATGACCGCCTGGGAGCGGTGGTTGGCGGCGGTGGTGATGGCCAGGACCTCGGGGAGGCCGAGGGTGTCGAAGCCGTACCCGAGGACGGCGCGGGCGGCCTCGGTGGCGTAGCCGTGGCCCCAGGCGGAACGGGCCAGGCGCCAGCCGATCTCGACGCCGTCGACCGGGTCCGTCTCCTCGATGTCGTCCAGGCCGGCGAAGCCGACGAACTCACCGCTCCCACGCAACTCGACGGCCAGCCAGCCGTACCCGCGCCGCTCGATCGCCGCCTCGAACCGCGCCACCGAGGCGTCGCTGCGCTCGCGGGTGAGCGGGTCGCCCAGGTGCTCGCGGACCTCGGGGTCGGCGTTCATCGCGGCCCACGGGGCAAGGTCGGACTCCCGCCAGCGGCGGAGCAGCAGGCGTTCGGTGCGCAGTTCGGTCAGCGGTCGGCTCGGCAGTCGGCTCGGCAGTCGGCTCGGCGGTCGGTCCGACGCTCGGTCCGACGGCCGGTTCAGCGGTTCGTCCATGGTGCCAACCCAACGGCACCGCGCCCGCCCGGGCAAGCGGAATAGCCACCTCCCCGCGGCGGCCGCCCGACGGGCCGGGTGCGCCGCTGCTCGGCCCCGCCGCGCGCGGCCCCGGCGGCGCCAAGGGCACACACGCCGCGCGAGCGGGCCATTCCCCGGCGGGAATTGTCCGGCCGCGGGGTCGCTCCGAGGATGGGTCGCACCGAGACCGAGCGATCCCGTCGGTCGATCCACCGAGCGATCCCAGCAAGGAGTCCGCCATGACCACCGACCTTCCCGTCACCACCAGTGCCCAGCAACTCGCCGACCGTTACGCCATGTTGTGGACGGAGTCCGACCCGGGCGCCCGCCGGGAGGCGATCGAGCGGCTGTGGGCCGACGGCGGGACGCACCTCCTGCACCCGCCGGTCGAGGCCCGCACGGCGGCCGCCCGGGTCGGGTTCGCGGAGCCCGTCCTCGAAGCCCGCGGCTACGAGGAGCTGGAGTTCCGGGTCACCCGCGCCTACGAGGAGTTCGTTGCGTCCGGTGGGTTCACCTTCCGTGCCCGGCCGGACGCCGTACGGCTGCGGGACGTGGTCCGCTTCGGCTGGGAGATGGTGCCCGTCGACGGCGGCGAACCGGTCGGCGGCGGGGAGGAGTTCGTCGTCCTGGACGCCGACGGCCGGATCACCGCCGACTACCAGTTCCCCGGGCTCTGACCGGCGGCTGCCCGCAGCGCCTCGGCGGTCGCCGCGTCGGCGGGCAGGAACGCCTCCAGCTTCAGCTCGGCGAGCGTGACGTCGACGGCGGTGGCGAAGGTGGTGACCGTGGTCATCAGGTGCAGCTCGCCGAGCGGGGTGCGCAGTTCCAGCGGGACGGCGAAGCCCAGGTGGTGCTCCCCCACCTCCGCCTCGGGCACGTAGGAGCTCAACTCCTCGTGGAGGTCGCCGAGGTGCCTGGTGCGCTCGACGATGTGGCGGGCCCAGGCGGCGAAGTTGAGGATGCGCGGGGCGAGGCCGTCCGGGTGCAGGGCCAGCCGGTAGGCGTTGGTGCCGGGGCCGACGAGCCGCGGGTCGGCGCCCTCGGTGATCACGTCCACGGCGGCGTTGGCGGCGACCACGTCGCCGCGGCGGTCCACCACCAGGGCCGGGTACGGGAGGTGGCCGGCCAGGACGTGGCCGATCGCCTCCCGCACCGGCGCCAGCGACGGCCCGTCCAGTGGCGTCTCCGGGTAGACGGGCGCGTAACCGGCCGCCAGCAGCAGCTCGTTGCGGTCCCGCAGGGACAGGTCCAGCGACTCGGCGAGCCGGACCACCATGGCCCGGCCCGGCGCCGACCGGCCGGACTCGATGAAGCTCAGGTGCCGCTGGGTCGTGCCCGCCCGGGTGGCGAGGTCGAGCTGGCTCAGACGGCGGCTGGTTCGGCGCTCACGCAGCGCTCGGGGGAAGTCCACACCACCAGCCAACCCCGGACGGCCGCGGTCCGCCATTCCCCCGAGGGAATTGAGACCGTGCACGTCGGTGAGCAGTATCGACGGCATGGACATCGGCGTTTTCCTCCCCACCGGCCAGGACCAGTGGGCCGCGCACGGCCCCCGCGAGCTGGTCGCGTTCGCCCGCCGCAGCGAGGAGTTGGGCTTCTCCTCGCTGTTCGTCAACGATTCCCTGCTCGGCCCGCGGATCGAACCGCTCACCATGCTGGCCGCGGCCGCCCCGGTGACGGAACGGATCCGGCTGGGCACCGGCGCCCTGCTGCCGGTGCTGCGCCGGCCGGTGCAGACCGCGCAGACGCTGGCCTCGGTGGACCAGCTCTCCGGCGGCCGGCTGACGGTCGCGGTCGGCGCCGGCTTCCCGGGGCGCTTCGGCCGCCCGCTGCACGAGCTGTCCCAGGTGCCGTGGGAGCGCCGCTTCGCCCGGCTGGACGAGACGGTCGCCCTCTGGCGGGCACTGTGGGCCGGGGCGAAGGAGTTCCACGGCGAGTTCCACTCCTTCACCGAACTCCCGCCCGCCACCGCGCCGTTCCGCGTCGGCGGGCCGCCGGTCTGGCTCGGCGGCGCGACCCCGGCGGCCCTGGACCGCACCGGTCGCCACTACGACGGCTGGCTGCCCTACCCGCCGGACCCGGCGGACTACGCCGCCGGGCTCGCCGTCGTCCGGGCGGCGGCCGAGCGGGCCGGACGCCCGCCGGAGGCCGTCGCCCCCGCCCTCTTCGTCAACGTCCGGATCGACCGCGACGCGGAGGCCGCCCGCCGGACCATGGACGCCTACACCCGGTCCAACTACGGCCTGCCGCTGGCCGAGACGGAGAAGATCCAGGCCTTCGCCCTCGGCGCACCGGACGAGGTCGCCGCCACCCTCGCCCGCTACGCGTCCGCCGGCGCCCGGCACGTCGTGGCCCGCCTCGGGGCACTCGAACTGGACGGTCAGCGCGACCAGTTGGAGAAGCTGGCCGCCCTCGTGGGGCCCGGGGCGCGGTGACCCCGCGGCCCACGGGTCCGCCGGAGGCTGCCGGCACTCCCGGCGCTGCCAGCGCTCCGGGTGCTCCGGGTGCTCCCGGCGCTCACACACCGTGGGTCGCCGTGATCCTCCCGTCCTCGATCGCCGCCACCAGCTCCCCGTGGTCCACCAGCGTCCGGTCCGCGTACCGCACCGCGAACTCGGCCACCGCGTCCGCGAAGGTGTCCGCGCTGCCGAGGTAGCCGACGATGGCGATGCGGTCGCCGGTCCGGGCGTGGGCACGGGCGAGGGTGCGCCCGCAGAGGTCGGCGTAGGCGCGCAGGCCGGACGGCCGCATCTCGCCGATCTCGACCGAACCCTTCATGTCGCGCAGTTGGCGGCCGTAGAAGTGGCGCCCGGCGGGGCCCGTGGTCCAGCCGAGGAAGATGTCGCTGGCGGCCTGCATCAGGTGCTGTCCGGTGACCACCCGGCGGCCGCCGTGGTGGGCGGCGACCTCGGCCTCGACCCGGGTGGGCGGCAGGTGGTCCTCCAGGACCGACCGGCCGGCCTCCTTGATCTGCAGGAACAGCGGGTCGCGGCCGTCCCGGCCCTCCAGCAGGACGATGAAGCAGCGGGTGCCGACACTGCCGACGCCGACCACCTTGGTGGCCGCGTCGACGAAGCGGTAGCGGTCCAGCAGCACCCGGCGGTCCTCGGCGAGAGTGGCCCGGTAGTCGCTGAACACCTTGCCCACGCCGCGCAGCTCGGTCTTCTTCAGCGGTTCGATCAGCGGCGGCGCGCTGATGATGCGTCGCCGGCCGTCCCGTTCCTCGGTGAGCTTGCCGAAGGCCTGCAGGCTGGTGCGGCGTCGGGCGTGCTCGAGTCCGGCCTCGAAGCGCTTGCGCTGCCCGGACTTGGTCAACAGCGGCACCAGGTCCGCGGTGTCCACCCGGGCGTACCACGCCTCCAGTTCGCCCACGCCCGCCAGGTGCCGCATCGCCGTCGCGTAGCCGGTCGCGGAGGCGCGGGCGGCGCGGCGCACGCGCTCCTCGTCCAGACCGTTGTCGCGGGCGGCGACGGCGACGCTGGCGGCGAGCCGCTTGACGTCCCACTCGAAGGGGCCGGGGTAGGTCTCGTCGAAGTCGTTGACGTCGAAGAGCAGGGCGCGTTCCGGCGAGGCGTACACCCCGAAGTTCACCAGGTGTGCGTCGCCGCAGAGTTGGACGGTGAGGCCGGTGTCGGGGACGGCGCCGAGGTCGGCCGCCATCACGGCGGCGGCCCCGCGCAGGAAGGCGAAGGGACTGGCGGCCATCCGCCCGTAGCGGATCGGCAACAGCTCGGCGACCCGGTCCTCGCCCTGCCGCTCCAGCACGCCGACCGGATCCGGCCGGTCTGCGGCGGGGATCCACCGGCCGTGGTCGGCCCGGGAGACGCGGTCACGGGCTGCCCGGCCGCGGCGGCGGCGATCGGCGGGAGTGGTCATGCGGCGGCTCCGTCCGTCGGCGGGGTCCTCCCCGCGGCGGGGAGGCCGCGGGTGCCCCTCCCCGCGACGCTAGGACACGAGTGCCGGAGCGCGCAGCACACGCCCGCCGGTACTCGCCCGCCCGGGTGAAACCGGGCGGGCGAGTGCCGGGCCGGCTCACTGCACCGTGAAGTCCGCCATCATCGCCATGTCCTCGTGCTCCAGGTTGTGGCAGTGCAGCATGTACGCCCCCGCGTAGTCGGTGAAGCGCACCAGCACCTCGACCGCCTCCGCCGGGCGCAGGTCCACGGTGTCCTTCCAGCCGGCGTCGTACGGGCCCGGGTCCGCGCCGTTGCGCCCGATCACCTGGAAGTGGTCCAGGTGGACGTGCACGGGGTGGTGCAGGTCCGACGAGAAGCGCCAGCGCTCGACCGTCCCGAGGGCGGGCGTGGCGATGCTGTCGCCGGGCCGGTACGGCGCGCCGTTGATGGTCCAGCCGTCGCCGCGACTGCGGCGGAAGGTGAAGTCGCGGGTGGTGACGGCGGCGGACGCGTCCAGGGCCTCGACGGCGGCCAGCTTGTCCGGCACCGTCGCGTCGTCCGTCACCTGCTTCGAGGAGACGTCGAACCGCATCACCTCGGCCGTCCGGCCGCTGCCGAACCGGTTGACCAGTCGCACCTGGGTACCGGGCTCGTAGCGGGAGAAGTCGACCACGACGTCGAAACGCTCGGCGGGGGCGATCTCGATCCCGTCGTGGGCGACCGGCGCGGCGAGCAGGCCGCCGTCCGAGCCGATCTGGACGAGGGCGCCGCCGCCGGCGGGCTGCGGGTCGAGTTCGAGCCGGTACAGGCGGGCGTTCGAGGCGTTGAGCAGGCGCAGCCGGTAGCGGAGGCGGTCGACGTCCAGCCGGGGCCAGGGGGCGCCGTTGACGAGGATGACGTCGCCGAGCACCCCGTTGGCGTAGGCGGCGGTGACGCCGGGCTCGCCGAGCGCGGGGTCGGTGGCGGGGTACTTGAAGGACCCGTCGGCGGCGAAGGACCGGTCGGCGAGCATCAGCGGCAGGTCGCGCGCGCCGCGCGGCAGCGGCAGGGCGCCGTCCTCGTCGTCCTGGACGAGGTGGAAGCCCGCCAGTCCGCGCCAGACGGCCGGCCCGGTGAAGCCCATCCGGTGGTCGTGGTACCAGAGGGTGGCGGCACGCTGCTTGCCCGGATAGGTGTAACTGCGCTCGCCGACGGCGGTGCGGCCCGCCGCGTGGCGCATGCCCGGCATCCCCTGCATGCCGGGCATGCCCTGGGCGGCGTCCGCCGACGACCCGACGGGCATCAGCAGGTCGACCGGGTAGCCGTCGCTGTCCGCCGGGGTGTGCCCGCCGTGCAGGTGGGTGACGGACGGCACCGGCAGCTCGTTGCGGTGCTTGACCACCGCCGCCCGCCCGGAGCGGGTGACCAGCGTCGGCCCCGGGAAGGTGCCGCCGTACGTCCAGGCCTCGGTCCGAACCCCGGGAACGATCTCCAGCTTGGCGACCTGCTGGGTGATCTCGAAGTAGTCGGCGGTCCCGTCGGAGCGCACCGGCTGCAGCACGGCCGGCACCGGCAGCGGGGCCCGGAAGGCCTCGGGCAGGTCGAGGTCACTGCTCAGCAGCCGCCCCGGGCGGCCCTCGGCGAGCAGCCGGGCGGCCGAGGGGACGGCGACCGCGGCCAGCGCGCCCGCGCCGAGGACGGAGGCGCCGATGCCCAGGAACCGGCGTCGGTTCACTTGGACACCTCCACCGGCCCGGCGGGGCGCGGCAGCCGGCCGCTGCCGTCCGGGCCGGCCCCGGGCAGCCCCGCCCGCACCGGCAGCGGCAGCCGCCAGGCACCGACCAGCGCGAACAGGATGCCGCTGACCAGCAGCACGCCGAGGGTGACGTGCACGCCGAGCGCCCTGGCGTAGCCGGCGCCGATCTGGCCGATGACCGCCACGGTGAGCAGCAGGGTGGTCCACAACGGCCAGAGCGGACCGCGGCCGGGCCACCGGACCGCGACGGCCACCCCGAGCTGGAGCACCACGACGGTGGCCAGCGTCATCGCGTTGCCCTCGTGGTCCTTGAGGGAGTCGTAGGTGCCGTTGAGGAAGCTGCCGGCCAGCATGACCTGGAGCAGGGCCAACAGGGCCAGCGTGGTGGCGGTGGTGCGCAGCAGGATCAGCGGCCAGCGGGGCACGGGGGCGTCAGGGGGACTGCTCATGTCGGGCTACTCTCTGCGTCGGCGGTCGGTCGGGGCGGGCGAGAGCGTAGCTGATCCGAAATCACGATCAGCTCCAATAAAGGCTTTTGGGCCATCCCGTTACCCCATTGCGCCTGCTCGTCCCGCCTTTGTCACCCGGACGAGGGACGTGCTTGAGCAGTCCTCAAGGGCACCTGTCATGAGCTTCGCTCCCCCGGGTCTCATGGATTCCTCGCCGGGGCGCGTCATGACGCGGGCTCATGGCGAACACCATGAGGCGGGCTCACGCCCGGCCCCATGAGGCGGGCTCATGACGCACCCCCGGGAGTTCCATGAGTTCTCCTCATCGGAGGCCACATGAGCGACGTTCATGGGGCCGAGGCATGCGGCCCACTCATGAGCCGAGGCATGAGACGAACTCATGGAGCAGCGGCCCCATGAGTTCCTCTCATGGGGCCGCCTCATGAACTCAGCTCACCGCCAGCCGGTCTACTGCCGCGCCGCCGCCAGCTCCACCGGCCGGGTCCGCAGCAGGGCTCGGACCGGCAGCCCGGTCGCGCCTAGGCAGAGCAGTACGGCGCCGGCGGCCAGCGGCAGGCCGAGCATCGGCGGGACGTACGGGGAGGCGTTGGCGACGCCCCGGGTGACCGGCACCAGCGTGATCCAGGCGATCACCGCGCCGACCGCCAGCCCGGTCGCGGCCACCAGCAGCGCCTCCCAGCGCATCATGCCGCGCACCTGTCGCCGGGTGGTGCCGGCCAGTCGCAGCAGCGCGACCTCGCGGCGGCGGTCGAGCACCGTCATCACCAGGGTGTTGGCGGCGCTGACGGCGGCGAACCCGCCGAGCACGCCGGCCATCACGGTGTTGGCCCAGCCGTTGAGTTCCATGTCCTTGTCGGCCCGGGCGGCGAATCCGGCCCGGTCGGTCACGCTCGTCCCAGCCGTCGCGCCCAGCCCGGCGGCCACCGCCGCCCGGTCGGCGCCCGGTGCGTCGGCGACCAGCACCTGGCTGTCCTGGTCGGCGGTGACGTGCGCGGCGACGGCCGCCCGGGGCAGCACCGCCTGGCCGACGCCGAGGCCGCGCTCGTACACGGCGACCACGAGGGGCCGTACGGCGGTGCCGTCGCCGAGCCGCAGCGGGACGCGGTCGCCGACCCCGGCGTCCAGGGTGTCGGCGAGGCCGGTGCTCAGGGCGACGGTGTCGGGGGCGCGGCCGAGGTCGGCGAGCGAGCCGGTGCGCACACCCAGGTCGAGGACCTTCGACAGCCGGGCCGGGTCGCCGTCGACGCCCAGCGCGGGGGCGGAGCTCAGCCCGCCGCCGCTCTCGACGACCAGGCCGGTGCGGAGCACGCCGACGGCGGTGTCCACGCCGGGTACCTCGGCCGCCCGTGCGGCGGTCCCGGCGGGCAGGCCGGGGCCGGTGGCGCCGATCACGTGGTCGGCGGTGATGCCGGCCCGGACGTTCTCGCCGGAGGTGTGGCGCAGGGTGCTCTGCAGGACCAGCAGGGTGCCGCAGAAGGCGGTGACGAGGACGATCGGGGTGATCGCGGAGGCGAGTCGGCGGGCGTTGGCGCGGGTGTTGTCGGCGGCGAGCGAGCCGGGTGCGCCGCCGGCCCGCAGCGGGACGCCGAGCACGGTGGCGGCGATCCGGGCCACCCAGGGGCCGAGCAGGGCGACGGCCAGCATGAGGCACATGACCACGCCGAGCGCGGTCTGGGCGGCCTTCTCGCCGTCCAGGGCGGCGGCGACGCCGGCGATCGCGATGCCGCCGGCGGCGAGGAGCAGCCCGAGGACGGCGCGCACCCGGCCCGGGCGGGGCGTCTCGACGGCTGCCTCGCCGAGCGCCTGTGCGGCGCGCAGCTTGGAGGGACGGCGGGCGGCCAGGAAGCCGGCGGTGAGCGCGGCGAGGGTGCAGGTGAGGACGGCGGCGAGCATCGGCAGCGGTCCGATGTCGAGGCGGACGCCCGGGGGGACGGCGCCGCGTTCGGTCAGCTGGCCGAACCACCAGCGGGCGAGGGCGAGTCCGGGCAGGACGCCGAGCGCGGCGGCTGCCGGGGCGACCAGCACCGCCTCGGCGGCGATGGTGCGGCGGATCTGGCGCGGGGTGGCGCCGACGGCGCGCAGCAGGGCGAACTCGCGGGCGCGCTGGCCGGTGGCGAGGGCGACGGTGCTCATGACCACGAAGATCGCGGTCATGGTGGCGTAGCCGCCGAAGGTGCCGCCGATGCCCATCAGCATCGTCCGGGCCTCCCCGAGGGCGGGGTGTTCGACGGCTCCCCGGTCGTCTCCCGAGTGGACCTTCGCCGCGCCGCCGACGGCCTGACGGACCTGTGCGGCGAGGGCGGCGGCGGTCACGCCCTCGCGGGGCTGGACGGCGATGGCGTCGATCCGCCCGGGGTGGCCGGAGAGGCGGTCGGCGGTGGCGTCGGCGAACCAGGCGGTGGGGCCGGTGGTCTGGGCGGCGGCGAGGCCGGAGACCCGGTAGTCGGCGGTGCCGCCGGGCGCGGTGAGCCTGAGGTTCGCGCCGGGCGCGAGGTGGGCGGCGCGCGCGGTGTCAGCGTCGAGCACCACCTCGTTCGCGCCGGGTGCGCGGCCCTCGACCAGTCGGTCGGCCGGTCCGGCGATGCCGAGGGCGGCGTGTCCCCGGCCGGTCAGGGCCGGGGTGCCGCTCGCGGCGGTGACCGGGAAGGCGGTGTCCGGCCGGGCGGCGGCGACGCCGGGCAGGGCGGTCAGCCGGCCCACCAGCGCGGCGTCCGTGCGGGCCAGCTCCGGCGTGGCCTGCTCCTGGGTCTGGGTGTCCTCGCCGACCTTCTTCCGGATCTCCACCGCCTGTTCGGCCGCGACCACCACGGGCGCGGAGGCGTACCGGACGGGTTCGAGGCGCGCGGTGAGGCCGGTCTGCAGCAGCACTCCGCAGGCCGTCACGACGGCGGCGCCGAGCAGCAGGGCGACCAGGGTGCCGACGAAGGAGGCGGGCCGGAAGCGCACCGAGGCGCGCGCGAGTCCGTTGGTCACGCCGCCACTCCCACCGGGCGGGCGGTGAGCGCGACCATCCGGTCGGCGACAGCCTGCGGGCCGGGGTGCGGCAGGTCGTCGACGATCGCGCCACCGGCCAGGAACAGCACCCGGTCGGCGAAGGAGGCGGCCACCGGGTCGTGGGTGACCATCACGACGGTCGCGCCGAGGGAGTCCACCGCCTGCCGCAGCAGCTCCAGGACCTCGTGCGCCGTGCGGGTGTCGAGCGCCCCGGTCGGCTCGTCGGCGAACACCACGTCCGGGCGGGTGATCAGCGCACGGGCGATCGCGACCCGCTGCTGCTGGCCGCCGGAGAGCTGGCCGGGCCGCCGCCCGGCGTGCCCGCCGAGGCCGACCCGTTCCAGCAGTTCCCGGGCCCGGGCGCGGTCCTGGCGCTCCCCGGCGAGCCGCTGCGGGAGCAGCACGTTCTGCTCGACGCTCAGCGAGGGCAGGAGGTTGAAGGACTGGAAGACGAAGCCGATCCGGCTGCGGCGCAGCTCGGTGAGCCGCTTCTCGCCGAGTGCGGTGATCTCCTCACCGCCGAGCCGGATCTCGCCGGCGTCCGGGCGGTCCAGACCCGCCGCGCACTGCAGGAAGGTGGACTTGCCGGAGCCGGAGGGCCCCATCACGGCGGTGAAGCTGCCCGGGGCGAGCGCCAGGTCGATCCCGCGCAGCGCCTGCACCGTCCCCGCCCCACGCCCGTAGGTGCGGCGCACGCCGCGCAGCTCGATCGCGGGGCCCGGCTGCGGTCCGGGGTACCGGTCGGAACCGTACGGGGCGCCGTCGTGCGCGTCGGCGGCGTACGGGTCGCCCGCGCGCTCGGCGGTCCTGCGGCGGTCGTGGCGGCGTGCCATGGAGGGCCTTCCTTCGGTTCTGCGTCGCTCGTCGTCAACGTGCTCCACGCTAGGAAGACGGCGCCCCGCGGACCATGGAGGCCACCGGCGGACCGGAGGTGGGGTTATCCCTACACCGCTTCGGCGGTGATCCCCAGGTAAGCCGCGCGCAGTTCGGCGAGCACCGGGTGCGCCGGGTCGAGGGCGGTGCCGTCGACGGCGGCCAGCGGCCGGACGCCGACGCCCGCGTTCACCGCGAAGGCGGCGGCGAAGCGGCCCAGCCCGGCGGCGGGCAGGGGCGCGCGGGACTGCCGCCCCCGGTACGCGCCGGACAGCAGGGCCTCGGTGACGCCGGGCAGGCTCGGGCCCTCCGGCCAGACCAGCCCGTCCCCGTCCAGGAAGCCGACGTTCCAGGTGGCGCCCTCGGTCACCCGGCCGTCCGGGTCGACGAGCAGCACGTCGTCGTAGCCCGCGAGTTGGGCCCGTCGGCGGTGGTGCACCAGGCCGAACAGGCCGACGTGCTTCACCTCCGGCAACTCGCGCCGGTACACCGCGGTGCGCACCCGCAGCGGGGCGGGTTCGGCCGTCGCGGCCGGGCGGGTGGTGACGAGCAGGGCGGGCACGGCGGGGGCGGCGGGGCGCTCCAGGCCGAGCGCCGGGTCGTACACGGTGACCCGGACGACCACCGGGGCGCCGTCGGCGGGCAGCACCGAGCGGATCCGCTCCCGCACCGCGGCCCGGTCCAGTTCGGCGGCGAACACCGTGCGGCAGTCCCGGACCAGCCGGTCGAGGTGCAACGTCAGGCCGCGGACCCGGCCCGCCTCGGCGCGCAGGGTGGTGAAGTGCCCGTAGTTGAGCAGCCCCAGCGCGGCCAGCCGCGCCGGGTCGGCGGGGGCGCCGTCGATCTCGATCTCAGCCATCCCCCGAGTCTGCCAGCTGCGGCGCCGGCGCAGCCGGCCTCGCAGTGGGCTGCACCGCGTCCTGCGCGGGGGTCCGCACCGTGTCCTGCGCGGGCCCCTGCGGCGCGGGGACCGGCGCCCCGCGGTACGGGGAGGGCCCCGGCCGGCGGGCGGCCCGCTCGAAGTCCTCCATCCGGTACGCCAGCCCCTCCGGTTCACCGCCGTCCGACCAGCGCCACGCCTCCGCCCACCACTGCGGGCCGCGCACCAGCGGGAAGCCCGCGAGCGCCAGGTGCAGGGCCAGCGTCGAGCGCGCGTAGTCGTGCACCCAGCCGTCGGCGCCCCGGTAGTCGGCGGTCTCGTCCAGGCGCAGCCAGCGGCCCTCGCGGCCGGCGGTCAGTATCGGCACCCAGCCGTGCAGCCGGTCGGCGACCAGCAGGAGCAGCCGCCCGTCCACCTCGCGCACCCGGTAGGAGGGGAGTTGGGGCATCCGCGCCAGCGCGAGCGAGCGCTTCCAGCCGACCACCCACAGCCCGCGGCGCAGGTAGTAGCGGACCGCCGGCCGCCAGGTCCAGTGCGCCTCCAGGCGGAACCCGGGCAGGCCCTCGGCGGTGGCCGCCGCGTACACCTCGTCCAGTGCGGCGGCGGCCAGTCCGCGTCCGCGCGCGGCCGGGCTCACGTAGAGGGAGGAGACGGCGAGTTGGCCCGGGCCCCGGGTCCAGTTGTCCACCGCGACGGTGCCCGCCACGGCGCCGTCGTCACCGTGGATCCAGTACCGGCGGCGGTACAGCTCCCCGCCGGGCCACTCCCGGCCGCTCTCGCCCAGCCGCTCTCGCCAGCCTCGCTCCGCCGGCGGCGCCAGACCGTCCGGCTCCACCGGCTCGCCCAGCTCGCCCTCGACCAGGGACGCCAAGTCCCAGCGCGCGAACCGCCGTTCTTCCCCTTCGCCGACCGCCCCCAGCCGCGGACCCGCCGCCAGCCGGTCCTGCGCCCGCTCCACCGCCGCGTCCCACGACCTCACCACGGCGCCACCCTAACCGGGACCGGAGACATTCCGTAATTCAGTGGACACCGAACGTCAGGTCGGATACGAATACGGCTGTCCGATCAGCCCGGTTCCCACCGGCTTGTCCGGGAGGTTCCGTTCAGGAGGGAGATCCCCATGCGCGGCATCTTCGTACGCGCCGTCGCCGGGGCGGCGCGCGCCCTGACCGACGGCCTGACACGGCTTCGGCGCCTCGTCCGCCTCGTCGGACACGCGGTGCCCGACGGGTATGCCGGGCGCGGCGGCGTCGGATGCGTCAGGCACGACGGGCACGGTCCGCCGCCGGGCGGGCCGGGTCAACGCCACGGCCGCGACCACCAGGGCGCCGCCGGCCAGGGCGTTCCAGCCGACCGGCTCCGCGAGGAACAGCGCACCGATCGCGGTGGACCACAGCGGCATCACGTAGATGACGGACGAGGCCGCGGTGGTGCCCGCGGTCCGGACGAGACCGAGGTTGAGCAGGTACGCGAAGCCGGTGCCGACCATGCCGAACACCAGCAGGGCGGCGGCGGGGCCGGCCCCGGGCCAGTGCGGGGCTCCCGCGGCGAGCGGCGCGATCACCGCCAACTCCGCGGCGGCGCAGCCGATCTGGAGGGCGGAGAGGGTGGTGACGGACTCCGGACGGCCGGACAGGAAGCGCCGCAGGTAGGCGAAGCCCGCCCCGTAGCAGCAGGCGGCGGCCAGGCAGGCGAGCCCGCCGGCGGCCTCGCCGGGGCCGACGCCGTGCCAGACCCCGAGCACGGTGAGCACCCCGACGAACCCCAGCGCGAGGCCGAGCAGCCGGCGGGCGCCCGGGCGGCGTTCCTCGGGGACGGTGAGCACCGCGAACGCCAGGGTGAACAGCGGAGTGGTCGCGTTGATCACCCCGGCGAGCACCGAGCTGACCCTGGTCTCGCCGAACGGGAACAGGATGAACGGCACGGTGTTGAGCAACACCGCGACCACCGCCGAGTGCCCCCACAGCGCACGGTCACGCGGGATCCGCTCACCGCGCAGCACCAGGACGACGCCCAGCGTGACCGCGCCCAGCAGGCACCGCCACAGCGCCACCCAGACCGGCGGCACCCCCGCATCGACCGCCACCTTGATCAGGGCGAAGCTCGCACCCCAGATCCCCGACAGTGCCGCAAAGGCCGGCAGCCATCGTCGCACCGCAACCACCCCCGTATTCCTCCGGTGTTCCCTGCTGGACAGAGGGTGGCCCGGCGTCCGAGCATGAGTCCAACAAGTGGCACTCCGACGTGGATGAGGAAGTCTCATGTCCCCAGGTCACACGCCCCAGGACGCCCGATGACCACGGACGTCAACCTGGCCCAGCTCAGGGCACTGGTCGCGGTCGCCGACACCGGCGGCTTCGGCGCGGCCGCCGACGAACTGGGCATCAGCCAGTCCGCCGTCTCGCACGCCGTCGGCGCCCTGGAGCGGGTCCTCGGCGCCCCCGTCCTGATGCGCGGGGTGCCCTGCAGGCCGACCCCGCTGGGCGAACAGGTCCTGCCGCACGCCCGAACCGCCGTCGCCTCCGCCGCCGCCGTGCGCACCGTCGCGACCCGGCACACCGGCGGCCTGACCGGTACCGTCCGGCTGGCCGCGCCGACCACCGTGTGCCAGGCGCTGCTGCCCGGGCTGCTGCGAGACTGGAAGGCCGCATACCCGGAGGTCACCGTCCGGGTCTTCGAGGGCGAGGACGCCGAGCTGCCCGCCTGGCTCGAGGCCGGCACCGTGGACGCCGCCGTCCTGGTGGACGCCGGGCCGCCGCTGCCCGGGGCGGTCGCGCTCGGCGCGGACTCGATGCACGCACTGCTGCGCCGCGACCATCCGCTCGCCGGCCAGGAGAGCATCCACGTCGCCGAGTTGGAGGACGACGACTTCCTGCTTTCCGAGGGCGGCTGCGAGCGCCACATCCGGGAGGCCTACCGGCGGGCCGGCACCCGCTTCGCTCCCCGGCACCGGATCCGCGACCTCAACACCCTGATCGGCATGGTGCACGCCGGGGTCGGTGTCTCGGTCATGCCCGCGCTCGCCCTTCCGATGCTCCCGGCCGACTGCGTGCTGGTCCCGATCCGGCCCGCCGTGCACCGGACCCTCACGCTCACCGGCCCGGCCGGGCGGCCATGGTCCCCGGTGGTCAGCGGGCTGCTCGTGGGAGTGGGGGCGATGACGAAGGGCAAGGCCCTGGCCGCGGCACCGGCCTGAGTGGAGTTTTTCGGCGCCGGGATCAGGGTCGGTGGAACTTCCCGTCGGTCCGGCCGGCAGTGACTGGTCGGCGCGCCCGTACGGCCGGAGGGTGACGGCATTCCGCCGTACACCCGAGGGAGGACCCGTTGTCCGCACACCCGCCGCGCCCGCTGTCCGCACCGTCCACGCAGCCGACGGCCACGCCGGCCACGGCCGTGCACCCCACTGCCGTACGGGAGAAGGCCGCGCGGGCGAAGGCCGAGCCGTCGTCGCCCGCTCCGCCGACCCCCGCGCACCCACGCCGCTGGTGGGCGCTGTGCGCGCTGCTCACCGCCGAGGCGATGAACCTGTTGGACGCGACGATCGTGCAGGTCGCCGCGCCACGCATGCGCGCCGATCTCGGCGGGCCGACCGCCGCCGTGCCCTGGCTCACCACCGCGTACACGCTGCCGTTCGCCGTCCTCCTGCTCACCGGCGGGCGGCTCGGCGACCGGGTCGGGCGGCGGCGAGTGTTCCGGATCGGGGTCGCAGGCTTCCTGCTCGCCTCACTGGCCTGTGCCTGCGCGCCCACGCTCGGCGCGCTGCTCGCCTTCCGGGCCGTCCAGGGCGCGGCGGCCGCCGTGATCGTGCCGCAGACCGTCGGCCTGATCAAGGCCATGTTCCGGGGCCCGGAGACGGCTCGGGCGCTCGGCGCCATCGGTCCGGTGATGGGGCTGGCGGCGGTCGCCGGCCCGGTACTGGGCGGGATCCTCACCCACGCCGACCTGTTCGGTTCCTCCTGGCGCGCCGTCTTCCTCGTCAACCTCCCGCTCTCGCTCGCCGTCCTCGCCCTCGCCCCGCTGCTCACCGAGGACCGCGCCCCTCGCCGCCCCGGCCTCGACCCGGTCGGCAGCGCGCTCGCGGCGCTCGCCACCGGGCTGGTCGTCCTGCCGCTGCTCGCCACCGGGAACGCGCCGACGGTGTGGCCGGCCGTCGGAACGGTCGCCGGCGTGGTCGCCGCCGCGGCCTTCGCCGTCCACCAACGGCGCGGGGCCCGGCGCGGCCGCGACACCCTGGTCGAGCCCAGCCTGTTCGCCGCTCCGAGGTTCCCGGCCGCGCTGGTCACCCTCGCGCTCGCCTTCGCCGCCACCACGGGACTCGGCCTGGTCGTCGTCCTGCAGCTCCAAATCGGCAGCGGCGCCGACGCGCTGGCCTCCGGCCTGACCTTGCTGCCGATGTCGGCCGGACTCGCCGTCGGCTCGCTGTGGGCAGGGTCGTCGCTGGTCCGGCGGTACGGGCCGCGGGTGATGCCCGCCGGGGTGGCCGTCATGGCGGTCGGCATGGTGGCCGCCGCCGGCGCCTACCGGACGGGCCAACGACCCGAGGCACTGCCGTACGCGCTCGCCGTGGTCGGGCTCGGCCACGGGCTGTTCACGCCCGCCTTCTTCACCACCGCGCTGAAGCCGCTGCGACCGCAGGAGATCGGTTCGGCGGCGGGCCTGCTCAACGCCGTCCAGCAGCTCGGTTCCACGCTCGGTGTCGCAGTGCTCGGCCGGATCTACCTGGCCGCCCCGGACACCGCCGGGGCGCAGCACGCCTGCTGGATGGCGGTCGGCGTGCTGGCGGCCGTCGCCGTGGCGGGACACCTGATGAGCGACGCTCAGGGCGCCCGCACCGGTCCCCCCGTCCACGCGGCAGAATCGGACGGTGAGTCCGACCACCGGGAACCCCCGCATGCTCGATGACCTCGACCGCGCGCTCGTCCACGCCCTGCGCGTCGACGGGCGCGCCCCGTTCAACCGGATCGCCGCCGTCCTCGACGTCTCCCCGCAGACCGTCGCCCGCCGCTACCGACGGCTGCGGGCCGAGGCCGGCCTGAGAGTGGTCGGCCTCGCCGACCCGCACCGGGCCGGGCGGGCCCAGTGGCTGCTCCGTCTCACCGCCGGACCGCACACCGCCCAGAACCTCGCCCAGGCACTGGTCCGGCGGACCGACACCGCCTGGGTGAAGCTCACCTCCGGCGGCACCGAGATCACCGCCATCGTCGACACCGGCCCGGGCCCCGACGGCCACAGCCTGCTGCTGCGCGACATCCCCCGCACCGCCGCCGTCACCGACGTCTCCGCCCACTGCCTGCTGCACACCTACCGGGGCGGCCCGACCGCCTGGCCGGTCAGCACCGAGGCGCTCAGCGAGGAACAGCAGGACCGGCTCCGCCCCACCGCCGCGGGTCCGCCGTCCGGCGGCCTCGACCCCGCCGACCTGACCCTCCTCGGCGCACTGCACCGGGACGGCCGCACACCCCTCGGAGACCTCGCCGCCGCCACCGGCCGCACTCCGGCCACCGTCGCCCGCCGGCTCGCCGAACTCCGCTCCGACGGAACCGTGTTCCTCGACGTGGAACTCGACGCCCGGCTCCTCGGCGCGGGCATGCAGGCACTGCTGTGGATCGGGGTCGCCCCCGCCCACCTCGACCGCGTCGGCCGTGCCCTCGCCACCCACCGCGAACTCGCCTTCGTCGCCGCCACCACCGGCCCCAGCAACCTCGCCGCCCTCGCCCTGTGCACCGACCCGGTCGACCTCCACCGGTATGTGACCGAGCGGCTGGGCGCCGTCCCGGAGATCACCGCCCTGGAGTCCGCCCCCGTCCTCCGCACCCTCAAGGCCGCCGGTCCGGTCCCGGCGCCACCGGGACACGGACGGTCCTGACCGGGGTCACGGCCCCGCGCGGGGTCATCGCCCCGCACGCGCTCACCGCGGGTCCTGGTGCCGCCCCCGGCCCAGCCCCTGAACCCACCTCCGCCGCAGTGCGACGCAGCGCCACGACCGCAACGATCGAACAGGGAAAGGCAGCCGACACGAAGGCCGCCGTTGATCATCGTGAGTTGTGTCAGCAAACGAAGATCAGGCGGTGGCCGCAGGCCACAGCGCAGTACCTGCCCATCGGCGGTCGATGTTCGACCAGGCGCCGGGTCGCATCGCGGGCCGGTTCGCCGGGGTCGAGCCCCGCCTTCGGGCACGGGCACGGGCACGGGCGCTGGTGCTGGGCCTGCTGTCCGACCTACCGAGGAAGAACTGCCGGACCCTGGCCGAGCACGCGGGTGACGCCACCCCGGACGGCATGAAGCACCTGCTGCACCGTGCGCCGTGCGCCGTGAGACGCCTACGCGGTCCGCGACGACGTTCGCACCTACGTGGTCGAGCACCTGCACGACCCCGACGCCGTGCTCGTGGTCGACGAGACCGGCGACCTGAAGAAGGGCACCGCGACCGTGGGCGTGCAGCGCCGATGCACCGGCACGGCGGGCCGGATCGAGCACTCCCGGGTCGCCGTCTACCCGGTCTACTCCGCCGCCTGCGGGCACGCCGCGATCGACCGGCACCTGCAACGAGATCCAGCACCTGTTCACCACATTGATCGCGGGACGAGTCCACGACTTCCGGCATCGGCTCCGCTGGTCACAGTGGCGGCGCCGACACCAGGCCCGAGCCCGTGACGGCCGCCACCGGCGGCAAGCAGCCCTGCAGCCATGACGATCAAGCCCTGCGACCGGAGGTGACTACGCCGGAAATTCCTGGCCCATCGCCCGCAGGACGTCGGCGAGCCACACCAGGTGGTATCCCAGGGCACGATCCTGGTCGGCAAGCAGATCCCTCAGATGCTGCCAGGACTCCGAGAGCTGCCCGATCGTCAGGGCCCCCGGCTCCATGGCGACGTCGTACAACTCGTCCGAGGGGACGGACCAGAAGTAGTCCTTGTCCAGGGCGACGGTGTCGCCCGCCACGGCAGTTTCCACATGGCTCAGCAGTACGTCGAACGACCTGCGCAGCTCAGCGAGGGACACGTACAGGGGTTCACCAGTCATGAGCACCATCATGAAGGACCGACAAGATCACGATCCACGGCCGGAGTACCAGGCGACCGGAACGCCGATCGCCGCCGCGACGGTCAGGCGGGGCGGCAGTACCGCCGTCACGCGCAGCGCGGAGGCGACGTCGCGGCGCGCGCGGAGCTTGGTGAGGGCGGATCAGGCGAACACCGCCGCGATCACGGCGCGGCAGCCGAGCCACGGGTATGCGGTCACGGCCCCCCTTGCGTCGGCGCTCCCGCCGACGCAGGGCGGGGGCACGGGCGGCCCCGCGGCGGCCGGCCGGTTCGGCCTGCGGACCGGTACGGGTCAGCCACCGCCGCCGACGCAGGTGACGCAGGTGACGCAGGACGACTTGACCGCACAGGCCCAGGAGCAGCACCCCGTGACGTACAGGCCTTCGCCGCTGCAGTGCGCGGTGGCGCCAGCCGGGCAGGCGCAGTACGCGTCCGCGACATTCGCCTTGCGGCCGCCGGAAACCACGCGGTCGACCAGGTCGGGAACCGCCTGAACCATTTGTTCCTCCGCTCGGGAGGGTGGATCGGAGAGACCGTGCACGTACTCACGAGATCTCGCGGGACGAAAAGCTGACCGACCGTTCGAGAACGTGCCCAGACCAACGCCGAAGCCGTCAATGGTCGGGAGTCCGGAATCAGAGGCTCCTGTTCCTCGGGGTTCACACTTCCCCTCCGCCGGGTCTTGACCCGACCTCCGGGACAGGTCTATACCAGTGGGAGCTCATGGCAACCACCCCACGCCCCTGGGCAGTTCACCCTGCCGACGCGCCACCCCCACCTCCGGCGCGAACAGGCACTTCCCCCACTGCCGTTTCCTGGAAGGCTTCCGATGGAACGCGCCATTCCCCCACACCCCGCCCGCCCGGAACACCCTGCCCACCCGGAACTCCCCGCCGGACCGCAGCAGTTCACCGGCCTGGAGCAGTTCACCGGCCCGGAGCAGCGCGTCGACCCGAAGCAGCGCGTCGGGCCACCCGCCGGCTCATCCTCCGCGCCCGCCCGGCACCGGCGCAGGCACCGCCCCGGCCGGGCCGCCCTCGCCGCGACCGGCGTGCTCGGTCTGCTGGCCGGAGGCCTCGCCGCACTCGCCGGCTCCGGCTCCGCCGCCGCGGACACCACCGCCGCCACCGCCGCGGCCGGTCTGGGCAGCAACTGGTACGCCTCGGCCCCGTACCTGATGCCCGAGGACAACAGTCCGCCGGACGCCGCCGCCGTCATGGACGCCACCGGCCAGAAGGCCTTCCAGCTGGCGTTCATCCTGGCCCAGGGCAACAGTTGCTCCCCCGCCTGGGGCGGCACCTCCTCGATCGACAGCGACACCACCATGCCGAACGTGATCCAGACGATCCGCGGCAAGGGCGGGGACGTCTCGGTGTCCGTCGGCGGGTACGGCGGCACCAAGCTGGGCCAGGTGTGCGGCACGCCGGAAGCGACCGCCGCCGGCTACCAGAAGGTGATCACCAAGTACCAGCTGAAGGCGATCGACTTCGACCTGGAGGAGCCGGAGTACGAGAACACCGCGGCCATCCACAACGAGATCGGCGCGGCGCGGATCCTGCAGCAGAACAACCCGGGCCTGTACGTCTCGATCACCACCGCCGGCACCAACGCGGGCACCGGCTGGTTCGGCACCCAGATGCTCAACGAGGCCAAGTCCCAGGGCTTCACGCCGAACAACTACTCGATCATGCCGTTCGACGGCGGCTTCAACGGCGCGGCGGCGCAGACCGACGCGCTGGTGAAGTTCAACCGGATCCTGCAGACGACCTTCGGCTGGAGCGAGGCCACCGCCTACGCCCACGAGGGCGTGTCGATGATGAACGGCCGCACCGACGCCGCCGAGTACTTCCGCCAGGCCGACTTCCAGGCCGTGCTGGACTTCGCCACCGCGCACGGCCTGGCCCGGTACACCTACTGGTCGGTCAACCGTGACCGGCAGTGCCAGGGCCCGGTGGACCCGGGGCTGTCCGGCTCCTGCTCCAGCGTGGCGCAGAACGACTGGGACTTCACCAAGTACACCGTGAAGTTCGCCGGAGCGACGCCGCCCACCACCCCGCCCACCACCCCGCCGACGACTCCCCCGACCACGCCGCCGACCAGCCCGGGCACCCCCGGCACCTGCACCGCCCCGGCGTGGAGCGCGGGCACCACCTACACCGGCGGCGCCAAGGTGTCGTACAACGGGCACGACTACCACGCCAAGTGGTGGACGTTGAACGAGGTGCCGAGCGCCAGCGGCCAGTGGGGCGTCTGGGCCGACGACGGCCCCTGCTGACGCGGGACCGCACGGCACGGCCCGGCCGACCGACCGCCCGCCCGCCCGCCCGCCCGCCCGCCCGGCGCGACCGAACACGAGCGGGGCCCCGGGGTGCGTACGCACTCCGGGGCCCCACCCTTCGGTTCCGGCGCCCGCGACCCGACCTGGTCACCCGGCGTCCTTCCCCGCGCCGCCCGTCACCCCGACGCGGTGAACCGCTCCCGCAGCTCCGCCAGCACCTGAGCCGCCTCCGGCAGCCCGGCCGCCTCGCACTCCGCGATGCCGGCGGTCAGCCGGGCCACCGCCGCCGCGGTGCGGCCGAGGTCGCTGCCCTCGATCAGGGCGGCCAGCCGGACCGACTCCGCCCGCGGCGCCCCGGCCCGATCGCCGCCCTGCCCGTACGCCTCGACAGCCCGCTCGACCTCCGCGAGCGCCTCCTCGTACCGCTCGGCGACGGCCAGGCAGAGCGCCCGCTCGTAGTGCGAACCGCCGCGCAGGTACCAGGTGTTGTACTCCTGACCGCGCTCGTCGGCGGTCGCGCCGACCGCGTCCGCCTCGGCCACCAGCGCCAGTGCGGCGGACAGGCCGTCCGCCCCCTCCGCGCGTATCGTGATCCGCGCCAACTCCCGCAGCGTGGCGGCCATCTGGTCGACCTGCGGAGCCTTGGCATGGGCCTCGCGGGCCCGTCCGAGGGCCGCCTCGGCGGCTTCGTGGCGGTCCGCCTGGGCAAGCGCCAGGGTGGCCTCGCAGGCGACCATGGTGTGGGTCTCCTGGTCCTCCCAGTCGGCCACCAGGTCGGCCAGCCGCAGGTACTCCTCGGCGGCGTCCCGGTACTCCTCCAGTTCGACCAGGCCCCGGGCGAGGTCCAGCCGGGTCTGGGCGAGGATCCGGACGTCCAGCCCGGCCGCCGACGCGTCCAGCAGCACCGACTCCAGGACGGCGACCGCGTCCGCCGCCCGCCCGGTGTCGCGCAGCACGTCGGCCAGCTGCAGCCGGACCTGCGCGGCCTCCTCGACGGCCTCCGCACCCTTGCGGTCGTAGCGCGCGGCCGCCTCCGACAGCGCGCGGACCGCGCCCCCGAGGTCGCCCACCTGCAGACAGGAGTGGCCGAGCATCATGTACGTCGGCGCGTACGGATAGGAGTCCTCGCCCCAGCGCGCGGCCTCGGCCAGCGCCCGGTGGAACACCTCGACTGCCTGGCCGGGCTCGCGGCCCTGCAGCAGCACCTGGCCCAGCAGGCCGAGCACCCGCGGGGTGTGCCAGGGCAGTTCGGCCGCGTCCAACTCGGCCAGCACCTCGCGCAGTTCGTCGGCCGCCTCGGCCAACCTGCCCTGCCGGGCGGCGGCGTCGGCGGTGTACTGCCGGGAGGTGGCGGCGCGGCGGGCGGAGCCCAGCTCGACGGCACTCCGGTGGTAGCCGCCGACGGCCGCCTCGAAACGCGCGGCGGTCTCCGCGGAGGGCTCGGGCAGCGCCTCGACCAGGTCGTGGTGGGCCGCGTAGGCGCGGGTCTGCAGCACGATCAGGTAGTCGTCGTCGGTCAGCTCGCCCGTCGCCCGCAGCTCCTCGGCCCGGGCCAGCGCCGTGTCCAGCGCCGCCCAGTCGGCGGTCCGGCCCCCGCTCCCGCCGGCGCCGACGGCGGCCCCCGCATCCGCGTCACCGGCGTCCGCAGCGCCGGCCGCGTCACCGGCCGCCCCGTCACTGGCCGCCCCGTCAACCGCCGCACCGGCCGCGGCCGCGTCACCGGCTGCGCCACCGGCCGCCGCGTCAGCCTCCGCACGACCCGGCTCCTGGTCGAGTTCGACGATCAGCGTCCGGGTGCGCACCATCAACGCGGGCCCGGGCATCCCCGCCGCCTCGAACAGCTCCGCGGCGGCCAGCAGCCCGGCCTTGCCCTCGGCGTGCGCGTCGCGCTGCAGCGCGTCGTGGGCGCGCTGCTCGGCGAGTTCCGCGCGCAGCCGCTCGGGGCTGCCGACCGCCGTGCCCTCGGGGTGGGCGAAGTCCGCGGCGGCGACGCGCTCGGCGATCCGCTTCCAGAGCCGGTCGGAGTCCGGGTGCCCGAGGGCTTCCAGTTCACGGGCCCGGACCACGAGGGCGGTGAAGTCCTCCGGTTCCGCCTCGACCGTCCGGCGCGGCGCGGGCGGGACGGCCGGGGCCGCGGACAGCTCGGGCGCGGCGGCGGCGCGCACGCCCAGGGCCAACGGCTCGTCCAGCAGCGGCTCGACGGCCAGCCGCGCGCGCCGCGCGGCGCCGACCGCGTCGGTGCCGTTGCGGGCGTCGAAGCGGGCGGCCAGCGCGTCCGCCTCGGTGCGCAGGTGGGCGAGCAGGGTGTCCACCGTCCAGGCGGTGCCGGCCGGGCCGCTGACCGCGAGGTCGCCGTGGCCCGCCCTCGCCAGGCCGGCGATCAGCACCTCGACGCCGGTCAGGAAGTCCAGCCGGGAGGCGGCCTCGCCGGTGACGGCGAACAGGTCGCGGTTCTCGGCGAGCAGTTCCAGGCCGCGCGGCTCGTTGCCGGACAGTGCGCAGAACTCGATGTGCCGGGCGACGGAGGACAGCATCGAGGACTTGCCGCGCGCGAACCGGTAGCCGGTGAGGTGCGCGGAGCGGGCCTCGTCCGGCCGGCCCCGGCGCAGCAGCGGCAGCAGGGCGACCGACTGGCTCAGGTAGGGCTCCAGCTCGCAGGTGCTGCGGCCGGTCAGCACCGGGGCCAGCACCTCCAGCGCGCGGGCGTCGTCGCCGAGTTCGAGGGCGTGCCGGGCGCGGGCGCGGGTCTCGCAGGCGTGGCAGTCGCTCATCTCGGAGCGCGGACGGCCCGCCCACAGCTCGTACGCCTCCTGGAGGCCGACGCCGGTGAGGCCGGCCAGGTGGTAGCGCTCGGCGTAGTACGGCTGGAGGCCGTAGCCGGCCGCTCGGTAGCGGTCGCGCAGTTCGGTGAGCCAGCGCTCGACGGCCGCCAGCGGCACGTCCGGGTTCTGCCGCAGCGAGCCGGCCACCCACTTGAAGCGCCAGAACACCTGGTGGCGGGCCCAGTCGCCGAAGCCGTCCGGGTCCTTGTCCCAGAGCCCCAGCACGCGCGCGAACACGACCGGGATCTTGTTGCGCTCGCCGTCGTACTCGTAGGCCTCCATCAGTTCGAGCAGGGCCATCGAGCGGACCTTGGTGTCGTCGAACTGCTCGGCGGCGTCGACGAGTTCCTCGGCGGTGACGGTCCGGGAGCGGCCGTACGGACGGGAGTCGTTCTCGTGCAACGCGGCCATCACCGCGTCGGGGGTGTCCAGCATCACGCCTCCTGCTCGCCGTCGCGGTCCGGGCCGCCCGCCCCGCCCGGTCCACCGATTCCACCTGCTCCACCGACGCCGCCCGCTCCACCGGCTCCACCGAGCTCGTGGCCGAGCATGGCGTGGTCGAGCAGGCTGATGAACGAACGGTTGAGCAACGCGGACTCGCTGGCCTTGAGCGGACGGCGGGTCATCAGCACGGCCTGCCCGTACAGCGCCTCGACGGCGGTGACGGCCAACTCGCGGTTGGTCACGGTCGCCGCGCGGCGCACCAGCGGGTTGAGGTGGTTGAGCACCAGCTGGGCGCGGGGCACCTCGGCGCGCAGCGAACCGAGGATGTCCGCCCACAACCCGTCCGCCTCGTCCGCGAGTTGGGCGCGGTTCCGTTCGTGCCGGGCCTCCCGGTTGTCGAGCAACAGGGCGGGCGCGTTGGTCGGGTGGAAGCTGCGCAGGGCGACGTCGCAGTCGAACCGGCCGACCACCTCGCGGGCGATCGCGAGGAAGGCGTTGGCGGCCAGCTCGGCGGCCGGGTCGACGGTGTCCAGGTGCGCGGTGACGGTGCCCGGGTCGAGGTCGGACACCGAGACGCCGGGACGGATCTCGGGCAGCCGGTGCACCAGGTCGCGGTCGTAGGTGTAGCCGCCGTTGACCACGCCGAGGCCGGCCGCGCCGGCGATCGGGGCGACCTGGCGGAACTCCTCGACCGTACGGGCCACCAGCACCACCGGGTGGCTGCGGGCGAACTCGTCCAGGGTGACGTTGCCGTCGGTGGTCTCGAACGGCAGCCAGGGCAGCATCATCCGCAGCAACTCGTCGTCGTAGCGCGCGAGTTCCTTGACGGCCAGGTGGTGGACGGACAGGAAGCGGTGCAGCAGCGCCGGGTCGCTCGCGGACAGGCCGGTCAGCCAGTCGCGGATCCGGGCACCGAGCGCGTCCCGGACGGCGGCCAGCGTCTCGTCGGCGTACAGGCCCTCGCGGGAGGCGGTGGGGCGCAGCCCGTCGGTGTCGACGACGCAGCGGACGAAGAAGGCCCAGTCCGGCAGCAGTTCGTCGGCCTGGTCGGACAGCAGCATGCCCTTGAGGTGCACCCGGTGGCCGTTGCGCCGCGACGGCGGGGCCGCGTCCGGCAGCACGTACGCGACGCCGCGCAGGCCGACCAGCGGCAGGTCCAGCTCGATGGTGTCGAGCGGGGTGAAGTCGAAGGTGGCGCGGCAGTACTCGCCGAGCGCGTCGCGCTTGGCGAGCGGGGAGGCGTGGCGCTCGGCCCACGGCGGGGTGCGGTTGACCCGGTGCTCGGTGCCGCCCGCGTCGATCACGGTGACGTCGTGGCGCAGCAGGCTGCCGAACTCCCGGGCGAGGGTGAGCACCCGGCCGGGGCGGGTCCACTCGACGGCGTCGGCTCGCGGGGCCAGGGTGACGGTGGTGCCCGGCTCGGGCTTGGCGGCGGCGGGCAGGGTGCGGATGGTGTAGCTGCCGTCGGAGCTGCCGCGCCATTCGATCACCGGGGCGTCCGGCGTGGCGGCGGAGCGGGTGACCACGGTGATCTCGTCGGCGACCACGAAGCAGGCGAGCAGGCCGATGCCGAACTGGCCGATGAAGTCGCCGCGGGCCCTGGCCAGTCCGTCGCCGTCGATCCGGCCGTCGGCGTCGCGCTTGGAGCTGCGGCCGATGGTGGCGAGGAAGGTGTGGACGTCCTTCTCGGTCAGGCCGACGCCGGTGTCGGTGACGGACAGTTCGTCGTCGGCGCGGACGGTGATCCGGGCCGGTGCCGCGGGGTCGAGGGCGCGGCGGGCGGAGATCGCGTCCACCGCGTTCTGCAGCAGTTCGCGCAGGTAGACCCGCGGGCTGGAGTAGAGGTGGTGGGAGAGCAGGTCCACCAGGCCGCGCAGGTCCACCTGGAAGGTGTGCGCACTCGTCGGGTTGTCGGTCGGGGACACCGGAGGCTCTTTCGATCGCGGGGCGGGTGGCGGTCAGGGGACGCGGCTCGGCGTCAGGGGACGCTCGGGGTCGGTCGGGGTCAGGGGATGGTCAGGGGTGGTCGCGTCAGGGGACGGTCGGCGTCACGGGACGGTCGGGGGTGGTCGCGTCACGGGACGGTCGGGGTCGGGGGCGGGGCGATGCCGGGAATCGGTCGGGGTCGGGAACGGCAGGCGTCGGGAAACGGCAGGCGTCAGTACGCGGCGCAGCGGTCGCGGTGGGCGCGGAAGGTCCTGACCGGGTCCCCCGACAGGTAGTGCCAGGGCGACTCGGTGACGGCCCCGTCCAGCGCGTCGAACAGCAGCCGGGCGGTCTTGCGCTGGTCGGCCAGCGAGAAGGCCATCGCAAAGGTGTTGAAGGTGCCCTGCCAGCCGCGCACCGGTTCGAAGTCCGGGTGCAGCACGGAACGGAAGGCGGCCTCCTGCAGCTCGGCCAGCACGGTCGGGCTGGTCAGGTACGCGCGGTCCTCGCCGTCCGGGAGGTCCAGCCAGTGCTCCAGGTGCGCGAGCGCGACCAGCTCGCCGAGGTGACTGCCCTCGGGCGCGGCCAGCATCGCCGAGCGGGCGAAGCCGTGCATCTCCTCGTGCGAGCCGCCCCACTTGGCGCACAGCTGCTGCAGCCGCTGGCGGTGGGAGCCGCCGTGTTCGGGCGAGCGGCGGACGGCGGCCTCGAAGCGGCAGGTGGCGACCTCCGGACCGAGCGAGGCACCGCGGGCGCTGACCTGCAGGAAGTACCAGGGGGCAAGCCAGGCCGGCTCGCGCTCGGCCACTTCCAGCAACTGCTCCTCGGCCGTGTCCAGCCGCTGCCGGAACACCTTCCACTGCTCCTCGGTGACGTTCTTGGCCCGGGCACCCGTGCGCGCCTCCCAGGCCCAGGTGATCTGCCGGGCGCCGGAGAGCAGCAGCGCCACCGTGTCGTCCGGGGTGTCGTCCAGGACTCGGCCGGTCCACGCCTCGACCCCGGGCACGTCGGCGATCACCCCGGCGAGGTACGTCAGTTCGGCGCCGTCCTCGACGGCGGACAGCACGGGGCGCAGCGCGGCCCAGTCCCCGGCCGCGGCCTGCGCGAGCACCAGGCGCACGGCCGCGTCCCCGAACGTCGGGTCGAGCCGCGGCTCGGCACCGCCGGACGCCGCGGGCGCCGCGGTGGAGCGACGGCCGAACCCGAACCCGCGCCACCCGGCCCGGTCCTGCGCGCCCTCCCCGCCGGAGCGGCGTCGGAACAGCGGCATGTGGTGGCCCCCTCGAACGTCATCGGCATCTTTCGCATGGCCGTACTGCAGCCACTCCAGATGGAGTACATATCACGCCCGACTGACATCCGTTTCCCCAGCCCAGCGCCCTCCCGGGCCGGAAGCGGAGCGGAGCCCGTCCGGGGACGGAGCAGAGCGGAGCCGGAAGCGGAGCGGAGCCGGGAACAGGACCGGGGCCGGGCACGGAGCGGAACCCGGGGCCGGGCACGGAGCGCAACCGCACCCGAACCGGCACCAGCGGGCATCAAGGGTGACATCTTGCTGCCTGACAGCGATCTGCCACCGTCTCTCGCACCGCACCGCACCGACGATCCGTCACCCTTGGTACCGTGCACGCCATCCGTTTCCACCTGCGCGCCCCCGACGGCTCCCGCAGCACCGACCAGCCGACCCCCGAGTCCGTGCGGGACGGGCTGGAGCGCGGGCTGCGCGGTCCGGTCCGGGTCGGGCACGCCCGGATCGTGGCCGGGCCCGGCACCGTGGACGCGGTGGTCTTCACCCTCGCCGACGACCTGATCACCGCCGAGGCCGCCCTGACCGCGGCCTGCGCCGAACTGGTGGGCACGGACGGCCCACTGCCCGGCTGGCGGGTGGCCCACTGCGGGTTGGACACCTGGCTCACGCTCGGACCGTACGAACCCAGCCACCGCTGACGGGCGGACGGCCGCACCGCCGGCGCCCGTCAGCAGCACCCGCCACCCGGACTCAGGCCGGCCCCGGCCCGGCGTCCGGCGTCCGGCCCGCCTGCGCCTGCTCGATCCGCTGGACCAGCATCACCGCGAACCGCCGCGTCGCGGCCACGTCCACCGGGCCGCCCTCGGTGGTCACGCTCGCCACCACGGTGCCCGAGCGCACCACGATGCCGACGCCCTCGCCCTCGGCCAGCGGCCCCTGGAAGGCCTGGCTCTCGCTGCCCAGCACCGGGGTGTCGAGCTTCTTGAACGGCCCGGCGGCGTACGAGGTGTACGTCTCCTTCAGCCGGTTCTTCGCCGCGTCCCGGCTGGGCAGGGTCTCCACGATGAAGCGGGTGACCACGTCGCCCGAGGAGAACCGGACCGACGCGCTGAGCGGCTTGCCCGCGCAGGGCTTGGCCGCGGTGCAGGTGACGGCGTGGTCGGCGGTGTCGACCCGGCGCTTCTCCTCCTCCCACCCGGCCATCGCCTTGGCGTCCGGCAGCACCTGGCCGACCAGCTTGTCGTCCAGCAGCGCCGCCTCCAGGTCCGCGGTGGGCGCCGCCACGGGGGCCGGCGCGGAGGCGGGTGCACTCGCGGGCGCTGTCGCGGGGGCCGGAGCCGCCCCGGACCCGGACCCCGCCGCCGACGGTGCGGCCGGGTCCGCGGGCGCGGATGCCGCAGCCGTTCCGGCGGCCGCGCTCGCCGCCGCGCCCGGCGCCCCGGACGCCGTCGGCGCGGCGCCCTTCGACCCCCCGGACGAGCATCCCGCCAGCACCGCTGCCAGCACCCCGGCCGCAACCCCGGCGGCCATCCGCCGACCACCCATCCCCATTGCCCGCTCCCTCCGGCTGTCCGTGACCCCTCAACATAGCCGCAGCTCCACCCCCTTCCACCCCCGCCCCCTTCCACCTCCGCCCTCACGCCTGCCGCCCACGTTCCCGCCCGCATGCCCGCCGCCGCGGCCCGCCCCGGCCAGTAGCGTCCACCCGGGCACGACGACCGACAGCGGCCGGCAGCGACCGACGACGGGGGCGACATGACAGACGCGGACGGCCGACCACGGGACACCCACCCGCCGGCGCCACCCCGCCGGACTCCGCCCCCGACCGACCAGGCCCCGACCGACCAGGCCCCGACCGACCCCACCGCGCCCGACCTCACCGCGCCCGACCAGGCCCCGCTGGTCCGGGCAGCCCAGCAGGGCGACGCCCTCGCGCTGAACGAGGTGATGAGCCCGCTCATGCCGTACGTCGGCCGGGTCTGCGCCCCGATCGCACGGCAGGACGCCCCCGACGCCGCCCAGGAAGCGGTGATCGCGATCGTCCGGAACCTGCCCCCGACTCAGGGCCCCCGAAGCACTGTTCCGCCGGGCCCGGACCATCGCCGCCCGCGAGGCCGTCCGGTTCGTGAGCCGCGCCACGGCCGGCCCTGGCCGGACCGCCGTCGGCAGCGCACCCCTCTCCCCGTCTCGTCGACGAGCAACCCGACCTGCGCGACGGCGAGTTGGCCGCTGACGTCCACGATGCCCTGGAGCGCCCGCCTCCCGGCCATCGCGCCGTTCTGACGTTTCGTCACATCAATGGAATGGACGAGCATTCGGTGTCCGAGATCCTCGACATCCCGCTCGGCAGCGTCCGTTCACGACTCTTCGCGGCTGACCGTCCCCACCCATCTGCTCGGCGGCGCGCCGGACCCGGTGATCCGCCCCCCGCCCTGCTCTCCCCCGCCGGTGCTCCGGCGGACCGCCTGACGGCCGAAGTCCTGCCCGGCTGCGGGCACTTCCTGCCGCCGAGCGTCCCGAGGAGGTGGCCGCCGCCGTCCGCCGCCTATTCGCCGACGGCGTCCGACCGTGACCGGACCCGCCGCTCCAGGCGGTCCAGCAGCACCTCGCCGCGCCGGTCGACGGGCTCGCCGAAGAAGCGCTGCACCGGCCCCGCGCCGGGCACCCGCGGGGTGGCGAGCAGGGCGAAGCGCGTCCCGTCGCCGTCCGGTACGGCGGCCATCCCGCCGAGCAGCACCCGGCTCCGCATCAGGCACCACCCGCCACGCAGCACGACCTCGAACTACTCCCGGTGTCCCACCGCACTCACCGCGGCCCCCTCCCGCCGACCGCCGGGCCCGGCGGGACCGACCTCGAAGGAGCGCAACCCGCTGATCAGGCGGGGCAGTTCACCGGACAGGTCGCCCACGACCGACCACACCTCGTCGAAGCCAGCCGCGATCCGGCGCTCGGCGAACAGCGGACGTCCGGGCCCGGCCTCGGCCGGCACCCGCCGCCGCCGCACGGCGCCCCACTCGACCGTCGGCCACCCGTCCGCCGTCCCCGCCCCTCCCACCAGCCGACGCCCGACGCCCGATCACCACCCTCGGGCACCCGGGACCCGGCACCGGGCACCGCAGGCCGCGTGCCGACCGACCGGGCCGACCGACCGGGCCGACCGACCGGGCACCCGGCCGGCACCTAGCGCCGCCGGAAGGACCCCGGTACGCCGACGGGGCGGCGACCAACCGGTCACCGCCCCGTCGTACGACCCCACCGACGGATCAGACCGCCGGAGCCGGGTAGGTCGGGTACTCGACACCCGAGATGTACTGCACGACCCGCACGACCTGGCAGGAGTAGCCGAACTCGTTGTCGTACCACAGGTAGAGGATCGCGTTGTCGCCCTCGACCTTGGTCGCGCCGGCGTCCACGATCGAGGCGTGGCGCGAGCCGATGAAGTCGCTGGAGACCGCGTCGGGCGAGTCGATGAAGTCGATCTGGCGCTTCAGCGGCGAGGTCAGCGAGACGTTGCGCAGGTACTCCAGGACGTCCTCGCGGTTGGTCTCCCGCTTGAGCTGGAGGTTGAGGATCGCGATGGAGACGTCCGGCACGGGCACGCGGATCGAGCTACCGGTGATCTTCGCCTTGAGGTCCGGCAGGGCCTTGGCGACGGCCGAGGCGGCACCGGTCTCGGTGATCACCATGTTCAGCGGTGCCGAGCGGCCACGGCGGTCGGCCTTGTGGTAGTTGTCCAGCAGGTTCTGGTCGTTGGTGAACGAGTGGACGGTCTCCACGTGGCCGCGGACCACGCCGTACTCGTCCTCCATCGCCTTCAGCGGCGGGACGATGGCGTTGGTGGTGCAGGAGGCGCAGGAGATGATCTGCTCGTCCGGCTTGATCATGTCGTGGTTGACGCCGTGGACGATGTTCGGGACGTCACCCTTGCCCGGAGCGGTCAGCACGACCTTGGCGATGCCGGGGCGCAGGTGCTTCGACAGGCCCTCGCGGTCACGCCACCGGCCGGTGTTGTCGATCAGGATGGCGTCCTTGATCCCGTACTCCGTGTAGTCGACCTTGGTCGGGTCGTCGGAGTAGATCACGGTGATCTCGTTGCCGTTGACGACGATCTTGTTGTTCGTCTCGTCGACGGTGATCGTGCCCTGGAACTGGCCGTGGATGGAGTCCCGGCGCAGCAGCGAGGCGCGCTTGACCAGGTCGTCGCCGCCGCCGTTGCGCACGACGATGGCCTTCAGCCGCAGACCGTTGGCCGAGGCCTTCTCGATCAGCAGGCGGGCGACCAGGCGGCCGATGCGGCCGAACCCGTACAGCACGACGTCCTGGGCGGACCGGCGCTCCAGCTTGTTCTCACCGGTGGCACCGGCGACGGCCTGGGCGGTGAACTCCTCCACCGACAGACCGTGGTCGTCCGCCTTGTACGTGGCGGCGAGCATGCCGATGTCGATCTGCGAGGGGCCGAGGTCCAGGGCGGTCAGCGCGCTCAGGAACGGCATCGTCTCGGTGACCGAGAGCTCCTCGCCGGCTATCTGCCGGGCGAAGCGGTGCGTCTTGAGGATGCTGACCACCGACTTGTTCACCAGGGAACGGCTGTGGCACAGGACGGTGACGTCCCGCTCCCGGTGCAGCCGCCCGATGATCGGGATCATCGACTCCGCGATCTCCTCGCGGTTCTTCCAGTCCGTGAACACGTCGTCGTTGACAGTCACAAGTCCATCTTTCGAGCTGAGGGTGTTGCCCACATGGTAGCTTCGCCCGCTCCCGACCCAGCGGCCGGTCCCGCCCTTCGCGCCCACACCGAAGCCCCCGACCTGCACTTTCCCCCACGCCCCCACCCCAGAAGGTGATCACCGCCACCCTCGGACAGCACCCGCCGGCGCCGCCGAGGGGGCCGGCGTCCCGGAGGACGACGGAGCCAGGCACCACCGCCGACCGGGCGCGCGCCGCCGTTTCGTCCACCGACCCGACGCGGACCCGGAGCCGACCCGACACGGACCCGACGCGGACCCGGAGCCGACCCGACGCGGACCCGATGCCGGCTCGGCGCCGACCGGCGCGACGCCCCGCACGGGCTCCCGGAGCCGGGAAGGCACGCCCGCGACGAGGCGAGCCGGCGCGGGGTCGACGGGCCCGAACCGGACGGACCCGCAGCGAACGTGCGTCCGCCCGCCCGCTCCCGCGCGTTCCACGCCCGACCTTGGGAAGCCGTTGCGGTTCCGGGGTGGTTCGTCCACGCCGCCCCGCGCGGGGCGCCCCCGGTCGGCGTCGCGTGGCGGCCACCCGCCGTCGTCCCGAGTGATCGTCGGGCCGGTACCGGGCCAGTACAGTGAGCGCACTGCCCGACCGGACAGAGGTGTGAGGGGGCCTGCGTGGCGACGCTGGGTATGCACCGGGACTTCCTGCTGGAGTTCGCGGCGCTGGAGAAGTCGGTGCAGCGGCGGGTCTTCGAGACCTTCGAGAAGTTCACCGTGGCGACGCACGCCGGCACGCACTTGGAGAAGCTCACCCACCAGCGGGATCCCCGGATCCGCACCATCCGGATCACCGACTTCTGGCGCGGGGTCGTCCTCAAGGCCGACCGGGGCGACGGCTACCTGCTGCTGAAGGTCCTCCCGCACGACAAGGCCAACGACTGGGCGGGCAAGCACCGGGCCTCGGTCAACGCCGCCACCCAGGGCGTCGAGATCCGCAACGACGTCGCGCTGGAACGCGCCACCGAGTCGCTGCGGACCCGGGCGTCCGACGAACCCCGGCGGCTCTTCGCCGACCGCTCCGACAAGGTCCTGCGCAGCCTGGGCATCGACGAGGAGATCCTGCCGATCATCCGGCTGCTGCCCGACGAAGCCCATCTGGAGGCGCTCCACCGGGTCCTGCCGGAGCAGCAGTTCGACGTCCTGATCGGTCTCGCCAGCGGGATGGAACCGGCCGACATCGACCGCGAGATCGTCCAGGCGTACGCGCGGGCGGCGGCTCCGGCGGGCGCCGAGCGGTCCGGGGACGAGCTGGTGTCGGCGATGGCCCGCGCGCGCGGCCGGGTCGCCCTGGTGTCCGGTCCCGAGGAACTGCTGGAGATCCTGGAGCGCCCCTTCGACGCGTGGCGGATCTTCCTGCACCCGGCGCAGTACCGGATCGCCTACCGGGAGTCGTACAACGGTCCGGCCCGCGTCACCGGCGGTCCCGGGACCGGCAAGACCGTGGTGGCCCTGCACCGGACCTACCACCTGGCGCGCCGGCTGCCGCCGGACGCCCCCGACGGGTCGGTGCTGCTCACCACCTATACCAAGGACCTCGCCGCGGAGCTGGAACGCTGCCTCGGTCTGCTCGTCACGGACGAGCGGATCAGGGCGAAGGTCCGGGTGGTCACCGTCGACGCGCTGGCCAACGAGCTCCTCCGCCGCGCCCTCGGCGGCGCCCCGCTGAAGATCGTCTTCAACCAGCGCGCGGTCCTCGCCCGTTGGCGGCGGGTCGCCGACCGGCTCGGCGTCGACTTCACCGACGTGTTCCTCGACCAGGAGTGGCGACAGGTCGTCCTGGCCCAGTCGATCGAGGGCCCGGAGCAGTACCTGAAGGCGTCGCGGACCGGCCGGGGCACGACCCTCGGGCCGCTGAAGCGGGCCCAACTGTGGCGTGCGGTCGCCGCGTTCGAGGAGGACCTGCGACAGACCGGGGAGCGGACCTTCCTGCAGGTGTGCGCGCAGGCCGCGCGGACGCTCGACGAACAGGGGCACCGCCCGTTCCGGCACGTGGTGATCGACGAGGCGCAGGACCTGCACCCCGCGCAGTGGCGGTTCCTCCGCGCCGTCGTCGCACCCGGACCGGACGACCTCTTCCTCGCCGGTGACCCGCACCAGCGGATCTACGGGAACAAGGTCTCGCTGCGCTCGCTCGGGATCCAGGTGGTCGGCCGGTCCTCCCGGCTGCGGATCAACTACCGGACCACGCACGAGATCCTCAGCTGGTCCGCCTCCCTGCTCACCGGCGAACGCCCGGACGACATGGACGGCGGGGAGGAGTCCCTGGTGGGCTACCACTCGACCCTGCACGGCGCGCATCCCGAGACGCACGGTCACGCCGACAGGTCCGAGGAGATCCGGGCGCTCGTCGCCCGCATCGGGGAGTGGACCGCCTCGGGCGTGCGCCCGGAGGACATCGGCGTCGCCGCCCGGACCGCCCAGCTCGGCCGCGACATCGCCCAGGCCCTGGACCACGCCGGAACCCCCGCGTACGTGCTCGGAAACGCGCCGTCCCCCGGCGTCCGGATCGGCACCATGCACCGGATGAAGGGACTGGAGTTCCGCTGCGTGGCCGTCGTGGGCGTGAGCGACGGCATGGTGCCCATGCAGAGCGCGATCACCCCGCAGGACACGGACCCGCAGCAGCACCAGGAAGACCTGAACAGCGAGCTGAGCCTGCTCTTCGTGGCGTGCACGCGCGCCCGGGAAGCCCTGCACGTGTCCTGGCACGGCACACCGAGCGACTTCCTCGCGCCGGTCGTGCAGCCGCGGACGCCGGAACCCCGACGGGCCGACGCCCTGGTCCGCTGACCGCACGCTCCGGTCCGCTCCGGTCCGCTCCCGCGGTGACCGTTCCCGTCCGTCCGCGGGCGCCGAGTGGCGCCCCCACGGCCGGAGTTGCCCGGGGCCCGGCAGGGTGGGGTAATGGGAGGCGTCCGGCGTTTGAGCGTTCCGCGAGAGACCCGGGAGCAGGCAATGACCGGTGGTCCCGAACCCATCAGTGCCGAGGGCCTGCGTGCGGTGCAGGAGGAGTTGGCGCAGCTGCGGACGGATCGGGGGGAGGTGGCCGAGACGCTGCGCGGCGTGGAGCCGGTGGGCGACCGGGCGGACGCGGCGGACGAGTTGCAGCGGGCGTCGGAGGTGACGCGGCTGGACCGGCGGATCGCCGAGCTGGAGGAGCGCCTACGGGAGGCGTCCGTCGCCGGCGCACCGTCGACGGAGGTGGTGGGGGTGGGGTCCACCGTCACCGTGCGGTTCGCGGACGGTGACGAGGAGACCGTCGAGGTCGCGGAGCTCGCCGAGGAGCGGGAGCTGACGCTGGTGACCTCCGACAGTCCGCTCGGCAAGGCCCTGCTCGGGCGCCACGCCGGGGAGACGGTGCACTACGAGACGCCGGGCGGCGCGACCAGTGCGGTGGTGCTGTCGGTGGGGCGGAGCACGGACTAGCGCAGCGGCTCCGTGCCGTCACGCTCCCGAAGAGCCCGCCGCGCCCTCGAAGGGCCCGTGCCCCGACCGCCCTGACCGTGGTGCGGACATTCCCGATCGCCCGGTCGGGGAAATCCGGCGGACCGTTCCGGAATCCACGATAAGCGGCGCCTATCACCCCACAGGAACCACCTCTTTGACGCGCCACCGCCCCGGACTCCACACTGGCAGGAAGGAATCCGGAAAACGAAACCCGGGTCAACGGTACGCCGGTAAAAGGGACACCGTAAAACGGGACGCCGGAGAATCGGCGAGCCGAGAAATCCGGGCAAGGGGCGGCGCAGCACGTGGTCATCATCGACGACCTGGTGGACGCCCTCGCCCCGACTCCACCCGCCCCCGGAATTTCCCGGGCCGCACACCGCTCGCCCTGCCGGACGGCATTCACGGGCCCGGAATCATCACGTCGATGATTTCCGCGAGAACGACACCGAGCACATCGACATCGGGTGATTCGACGCCGCAGACGATTTCCGTCGGGCCGCCGCCGAATTGTCCCGTACCCGTTCCGGCACGCCGGTTCCGGCCGTCCGCAGGATCGGCGCAACCGTCCGTGGGGGCGAGAGAGCAGAGCACGCAGATGTCCACCCGCTGGCTCCCGGTGGCGGCGGCCGTGGCCGTCGCCGCCTGGGGCGCGAACCAGTTCACCGCCCTGGCCACCGTGTACCGGGTACGCACCGACTGGTCGGCGCTGTCGCTGGCCGCCATGTTCTCGGTGTACCTGGTCGGGCTGGTGCCCGGTCTGTTGCTGGGCCGCCCCGCCGCGGACCGCTACGGCCGGCGGCGGGTGGTGCGCGGCGCGCTGGTGCTTTCCGCCGCCGCGAGCGCCGTCCTGGCCGTGGCGGACGAGTCGGCCGTGTTCGCGGCCCGGGCGGCCACCGGCTTCGCCGCGGGTCTGGTGTTCCTGGCCGGGGCGGCCTGGCTGCGGGAGCTCTCCGGCCCGTCCGTGCCGCCCGCGGTGTCGGCCCGGCGGGCGGTGTGCGCGACCGGGGCGGGCTTCTCGGGGGGTGCGCTGGTCTCCGGGGTGCTCGCCGAGTGGCTGCCCGGCCCGATGGTGCTGCCAGCACTCGCCCACGCCCTCGGCTGCCTGCTGGTCCTGTGGGCCACCCGCCGCCTGCCCGATACCGGGCCCGCCGCCGCACCGGGCAGCGCGGCGAGCACCACACCGAGCACCGCACCGGCCCGCGGTCCGGGCTCCGGCCCCGCCCCGAGTACCGGCACCGGCACCGGCACGGCCCCCAGCCCCTGCCCCGGACAGGGCCCCGGACAGGGCGACGGACACCGCGCGGCCGTCCGGCACCCCCGCTTCCGCTACGTCGTACTTCCCGCCAGCCCCGCCGTACTCGGCTCCGCCACCGTGGCGTACGTCGTGCTGCCCCCGCTGGTCGCCGACCGCGTCCCCGGCCACGCGCCGCTGTTCGGCGGCCTGGTGGCGGCGCTCACCCTCGCCACGGGCGTGCTCGCCCAGCCCTTCGCGGAACGGCTGGACGACCGCGGCAGCGCCCGGGCGACCCTCACCGCGATGGCCACGGTGATCGCCGGGCTCCTGGTCGGTGCCCTCGCCGCCGAGCGCGACTCGGTGGCGCTGGTGCTGGTGGCCGCCGTCGTCCTCGGCACCGGGTACGGGCTGACGCTCGGCGCGGGTCTGCACGAGGTGGAGCGGCTGCCCCGCACGCCCTCCGGGCCCTCCGGCCCGAGCGCCGCCTCCCTCTACCAGAGCACCACCTCCAGCGGCTTCCTCACCCCGCTGCTGCTCGCCGGGACGGCCGGCCACGCCTCCTACCCGGCGCTGCTGACCGGCATGGCCGCGGTGGGCGTGCTGTGCCTGGCCGTGACGGCCGCGCACAGCCGCCGTCACCTGCCCGAACCGGACCTCGTGGCGCACCTCCCCCGCCGAACGCGCGAGGATTCATGCGTAGCGTCCGCCACGACCCCGCCGAGGAGCCGACGACCATGGGCCGAGTGACCGTCCCGCGCAGAGTGCTGCGCCTGCGCCAGGGCACGCCCACGCACCGCCCCGACACCCTGGCCGCCGAGGAGCCGATGGAGATCCGGGTCGGCGGGCGTCCGCTGACGGTGACCATGCGCACGCCCGGCAGCGACTTCGACCTGGCGGCCGGATTCCTGGTCAGCGAGGGCGTGCTGCACGCCGCGCACCAGGTGGCCGGGATCCGGTACTGCGCCGGTGCCACCGCCGACGGCGGCAACACCTACAACGTCGTGGACGTCGTCCTCGCCGCCGGTGTGCCCGCCCCGGACGCCTCCCTGGAGCGCAACTTCTACACCACCTCCTCCTGCGGCCTGTGCGGCAAGGCCAGCCTGGACGCGGTGCGCACCACCGCGTCGTGGAGCGTCGCCGGGGACGAACTGCGTGTCACCCCCTCCCTGCTCTCCGCCCTGCCGGACCGGCTGCGGGCCGCCCAGAAGGTCTTCGACAGCACCGGCGGCCTGCACGCGGCCGGGCTGTTCGACGCCGACGGGCGGCTGCTCTGCCTGCGCGAGGACGTCGGACGGCACAACGCCGTGGACAAGGTGGTCGGCCACGCCCTGCGCGAGGGCCTGCTGCCGGCCCGCGGCACGGTGCTGATGGTGAGCGGCCGGGCGTCCTTCGAGCTGGTCCAGAAGGCCGTGATGGCGGGCGTCCCGATGCTCGCGGCGGTCTCGGCCCCCTCCTCGCTGGCGGTGGACCTCGCCGAGGAGACCGGTCTGACCCTGGTCGGTTTCCTGCGCGGCGAGTCGATGAACGTGTACACCCGCACCGACCGCATAGACACCGGCACCGGCACCGGCACCGGCACCGGCACCAGCACCCGGACCGCAGCCGGCACCGACGCCGCAACCGGCACCGACGCCGGAACCGCCGGCGGAACCGGAACGGACCCGGCCGCCGCCCCCGCGCCGGAGGCCGGGTAGATGCTCTTCCGCCAGCTCGAGTACCTCGTCGCCCTCGCCCGGGAGCGCCACTTCGCCCGCGCCGCCCAGGCCTGCCACGTCTCCCAGCCGGCCCTCTCCGAGGCCGTCCGCAAGCTGGAGGACGAACTGAAGGTGCTGCTGGTCCGGCGCGGCCGCGCCTACGAGGGGCTCACCCCCGAGGGCGAGCGGATCGTGCTGTGGGCGCGGCGGATCCTGGCCGACCGGGACGCCCTGCGGGACGAGGTGGACGCGCTGCGCACCGGTCTGAGCGGACGGCTGCGGATCGGCTCGGTGCCGACCGCCTCGGGCGCCGTGTCGCTGCTCACCGGGCCGCTCTGCGCCGCCCACCCGCTGGCCACGGTGGAGCTGTCCACCGATCTGCGTTCCGAGGAACTCCTGCGCCAGGTGCGGGACTTCGAGATCGACGCGGGCATCACCTACCTGCCCGGGCCGGGCGCCGACGACCTGCGCACGCTCCCGCTGTACGAGGAGCGCTACGTCCTGTTGACCGGCCTGGCCGACGAGTTGGCCCGGCACCCGGGGGCGACCTGGACGGAGGCCTCCCGGCTGCCGCTGTGCCTGCTGCACTCGGGCATGCAGGGCCGGCGGGTGCTGGACGAGGTGTTCGCGGGCCTCGGGCTGGAGCCGACCCCGCGGGTCGAGACGGACTCGGTGGCCTCGCTGTTCGCGCACGTGCGGACCGGGCACTGGGCGAGCGTCGTGCCCTACGCCTGGCTGCACGTGTTCGGGGTGCCGCACGGCATGCAGGCCGTCCCGCTGGTGGAGCCGGTGCACAGCGCGTCGATCGGCCTGGTGATCGCCGCCCGCGAGCCGGGTTCGGTGATGGCCCGCGCGCTGCTGGACGTCGCCCGGCGGACGGACGTCGCCGCCGTGCTGGGCAGCCTGCCGGGCGTGTGAGTGCTCGCCGCGCAGGGCCCGGCGGGCGGACGTAGTCTCGGTCCAGCGCCGGGTCCCCGACGCCCGCGCGCCCCTGCGAGGGAAGGCGAGCACCGTGACCACCTCCGACGACGCCCCCGACGACGCTTCGGACGACGGCGCCGCCGTGACCGCCCGCCGCGAACCCGCGCGGGAACCGGACATCGGCCCCTCCCCCGCCGCTCCGCCGCGGTTCGCGCCGTACCACCACCCCGCCGCGGGCTGGGGCGCGGCCAGGAGCGTGACCCGCTTCCTGGCCCGCGAGGGCGCCTACGTGGACGGGCCGCGGGCGGTCATGCGGATGAACCACGAGAACACCGGCTTCGACTGCCCCGGCTGCGCCTGGCCCGACGACACCAAGGGCCTGCACCTGGACATCTGCGAGAACGGCATCAAGCACGTCACCTGGGAGATGACCCGCAAGCGGGTGGGCCGCGACTTCTTCGCCGCCCACTCGGTGACCGAGCTGTCGGGGTGGAGCGACTTCGCGCTGGAGGACCAGGGGCGGCTCACCGAGCCGATGGTCTACGACGCCGCGCCCGACCACTACGTGCCGATCGGCTGGAAGGACGCCTTCGAACTCGTCGGCCGGACGCTGCGCGGGCTGGACCACCCGGACCGGGCGGCTTTCTACACCTCCGGCCGGCTCGGCAACGAGGCCACCTTCCTCTACCAGCTGATGGCCCGCGAGCTGGGCACCAACAACCTGCCCGACTGCTCCAACATGTGCCACGAGGCCAGCGGACGGGCCCTGCAGGCCGCGCTCGGCACCGGGAAGGGCACGGTCGACCTCAAGGACTGGGAGGTCGCCGACGCGCTGTTCATCCTGGGCGTCAACGCCGCCTCCAACGCGCCCCGGATGCTGACCGCGCTCGCCGAGGCGTTCAAACGGGGCGCGCAGGTCGTGCACGTCAACCCGCTGGTCGAGGCGGCGGCGACCCGGACGATCATCCCGCACGACTTCACGGACATGGCGCTGAACCGGTCCACCCGCACCTCCACCCTGAACCTCCAGCCGCGCATCGGCGGCGACATGGCGTTGCTGCGCGGGATGGCGAAGGCGATCCTGGAGCAGTCCGCGACCGACGACGGGGCCCTCGACCGGCTGTTCGTGGAACGCCACACCAGCGGCTTCGAGGCCTACCGGGAGGTCTGCGAGGCCACGCCGTGGGCGGAGATCGAGCGGCAGAGCGGGCTGGACCGCGCCGAGGTCCTCAAGGCCGCCCGGATCTACCGCGACGCGGACCGGTCGATCTTCAGCTGGTGCCTGGGCGTCACCCAGCACGAGCACGGCGTGGACACCGTCCGGGAGATCGTCAACCTCCTGCTGCTGCGCGGCAACCTGGGCCGCGAAGGCGCGGGCCCCTCCCCCGTGCGCGGGCACAGCAACGTCCAGGGCAACCGCACCTGCGGCATCGACCACCGGCCGTCCGCGGAGTTCCTGGACCGGCTCGCCGAGGTGTGCGGGATCGATCCGCCGCGCGAGCACGGGCTGGACACCGTCCGCACCATCGAGGCGATGCGGCGCGGCGCGGTCACGGTCTTCGTCGGCATGGGCGGCAACTTCGCGCTCGCCGCGCCGGACACTCCCGTCACCTACGAGGCCCTGGCCGGGTGCGAGCTGACCGTCCAGGTGAGCACCAAGCTGAACCGCAGCCACCTGGTGCACGGCCGGAAGGCGCTGATCCTGCCCTGCCTGGGCCGCACCGAGAAGGACCAGCAGCGCGGCGGACTGCAGTCCACCTCCGTCGAGGACTCCATGAGCATGGTGCACCTCTCGGTCGGCATGAAGAAGCCGGCCTCATCGCAGCTGCTCTCGGAGCCGGCGATCATCGCCGGGATGGCCCGCGCGGCCCTGCCGGACAGCCCCACCCCGTGGGAGTGGTACATCGAGGACTACGACCGGATCCGCGACACCATGGCGCGGGTCCTGGACGGCTTCGAGGACTTCAACCGCCGGGTGCGGCTGCCGCTGGGCTTCCGGATCAAGCAGCCCGCCCGCGAGCTGGTCTTCCTCACCCCCTCCGGCAAGGCCGAGTTCTCCGCCGCCCCGCTGCCCGACGTCGTCCCCGGGGCCGGCACCCTGGCCCTGGGCACGATGCGCTCGCACGACCAGTGGAACACCACCATCTACTCGGACGACGACCGCTACCGGGGCGTACGGAACCTGCGCACCCTGGTCTTCCTGAACAAGGACGACATGCGCGAGCGCGGCATCGCCGAGTTCGACCGGGTGGACGTCACCAGCACCGCCCGGGACGGCAGCACCCGCTCGCTGAGCGGCTACCTGGCCGTCCCGTACGACATCCCGCGCGGCTGCGCGGCCGGGTACATGCCGGAGATGAACGTGCTCTGTGCGCTCGGCGACCACAGCACGCAGAGCGACCAGCCGATCATGAAGCACCTCACGGTGACCGTGACGAAGGCCTGACCGTCCGGTCCACGCGCCGGTCCCGTCCCGGCCGCGGCCACGGCCGTCCGGTCCACGCGCCGGTCCCGGTCGCCGTGCCGGTCCCGGTCGCTGTGCCTGTCGCGGTTCCGGTTCGGGTCGCGGTTCCGGCGGCTCAGTCGGTCGGCTGGGGCGTCCAGCGGTGCAGGCCCTTGCGGTCGTAGTAGCGGGTCATCCCGAAGCCGAACGCCAGGGCCAGCACCGCACCGATGGCGATCATGGTCCAGCCGCGGGCCAGCCCGGCGTCGCCCCTGGCGTCGAAGAACAGGATCGCCCGGATGCCGTCGCTGAGCTGGCGCATCGGCTCGAACACGCTCAGGAAGCGGTAGAAGGAGGGCACCGCCTGCAGCGGCACGGTCGCGCCGGAGGAGGGCAGGGCCAGCGCGATGAAGACGAACATCGAGATCAGCTGTCCGATGCCGCCGAACGCGGCGTTGATCGCCTGCACCCCGAGGCCGACGGCGAGGCTGGCGCAGTAGGCGAAGAGCCAGAGCATCGGCTGGTGCGGGGCGTCCATGCCGAGGACGCCGACCGTGCACAGCAGCACCAGGGAGGTGGTGATCAGCATGATCCCGGCCGTCATGACCATCTTGAGCAGCAGGGTCTGGGTGCGGTTGATCGGGACGGTCGGCCGGCGGGTGTGCCAGGGGCCGATCTCGCTGTCGCTGTAGCCGAGCGCGCCGTCGACGCCGTTGTGGATGATGTTGCCGCCGATGAAGCCGGTCAGGACGGCCAGCAGGGTGAAGTAGAAGGCGCTCAGGCCGAGTCCGCTGCGGCTGCCGATCGGGTGGCCGACCTGGGTCGCGACGGCGAACGGGTCGGCGAGCAACAGGCGCGCGGTGGCGCCGGTGTCCGGGCCCGCGGCGGTCGCGGGGCTCGCGGGCGGAACGGCGGCGAGCAGTTCCCGGCCGGCCGCCTGGGAGGCCTGGTGGGCGGCGTTCTGGGCGATCTGCGCGGCCATCGAGGAACCGAGGCTGCCCAGGCCTGGGTTGGTCAGCACGGTCACGGTCGGGCGCTTCGTGGCGCCGCCGGCGACCAGCGCGGTGACGTCCGCGGTGAAGTCCTCGGGGACGACCAGCGCGCCGTAGACCTTGCCGGAGGCGAGCTGTTCGCGCAGTCCGGCCTCGTCCACCTGCCGCCAGTCGACGGTGCTGTCGGGCGTGCCGGCCACGATCGCCTTCGTCAGCTGGGTGCCGAGGTTGGCCGGCCGCCCGGGCGGCGGCGCGCCCCGGTCCGCGTTCACCAGGGCGATGGGGAGCCGGTGCAGGTGCCCGGTCGGGTTCACGATGCCGCCCATGTAGAGCAGCGAGAGCACGACGGCCAGCAGGCCGCACAGGACGGTCGGGAAGAGCCACAGCTTCGGGCGCCGGGCGAGCGCCAGCGCCCGGGCCTGCCGGGGAGCCTCCTGGGAACCTTCGGCCGCCATGCCACCCCTCGGGTCCGGGCACGACCTGGTGCCGCTGCCGGTACGGCGGGAAGTCGTTCCGTGGCGGCCGGACGGCCAAACCCCGCGTCACCCGGGTGGGCGTGCCACCCGACCGAAAAGGTAAAGGTTTAACCAAGTGCGCAAGTATGGGCCGCCGGCGGGGATAGGCTCTGACGAGTTGGGGTGAACCGGTGGTCGCATCGCGCGGACCGGTGAACTCCTTGCCGCGTCGATGACTCGCACCACGGGGTGCGCCGGCCGGGAGGAGGCGAGAGACATGGAATGCAGTAGTCCGGGCCACAGTTGCCCCTACCCCCGCTTGCCCTCGCACACCTCCGGCACGCGGTAACGACCTTCCCTGCACGTCGCTCTGACGACGCGTCGATCCGGCACGCGGCTACGCCATGCCTGTTCGCGCCATGAGGCGCGCTCATGGTCGAGCTCATGAGACTTGCTCATGGGTTGGCCCATGAGACGCGCTCATGTCCGAACTCCCCCTCGCTCATGAGACCTCCTCATGAGCGGCGGACCGCCGCGCGCCGATGCGTCATGCCCACCTGCAGGGAAGTACCGCCGCGTGCCTCCGACCCGCCCCGTCCGCACGGGGCCCACGGGAGGAACTCATGACCACGCACGCCACCCTCGACCCCACGGCGCCGACGACGCCCCGCCCGGCGGTCCTCGACGACGCCCACATCGGCGACATCAAGGGCGCGTTCGGCACCGTCCGCCTCGATGACACCGCACCGCGGCAGGGACTGTCGGCCCGGCTGAAGACCCTGCTCGCGATCGTCGGGCCCGGATTGATCGTGATGGTCGGCGACAACGACGCCGGCGCCTTCTCGACGTACGGGCAGGCCGGGCAGAACTACGGCACCCAACTGCTGTGGACGCTGCTGATGCTGGTCCCGGTGCTGTACGTCAACCAGGAGATGGTGCTGCGCCTGGGCGCGGTCACCGGGGTCGGGCACGCCCGGCTGATCCTGGAGCGGTTCGGCAGGTTCTGGGGCGCGTTCAGCGTCATCGACCTGTTCCTGCTGAACGCGCTGACGCTCGTGACGGAGTTCATCGGGGTGACGCTCGCGGCGGGCTACCTGGGACTGCCGAAGGCGGCCTCGGTGGTGCTGGCGGCGGCGATCATCATCGCCTCCGCGTTCACCGGCTCGTTCCGGCGCTTCGAGCGGGTCGCGGTGACGCTGTGCGTCGGCTCGCTGCTGCTGGTGCCGATCTACTTCCTGGTGCACCCGAGGACCTCGCAGATGGCGCACGACTTCGTGACGCCCACCGTGCCCGGCGGCTCGGGGCAGCTCGCCGCCGTGATGCTGGTGATCATCTCGATCGTCGGCACCACCGTCGCCCCCTGGCAGCTGTTCTTCCAGCAGTCGTACGTCATCGACAAGCGGATCACCCCGCGCTTCATGACCTACGAGAAGGCCGACCTGTGGATCGGCATCGTGATCGTGATCGTCGGCGCGGCCGCCATGATGGGCTTCACCGCCGCCGCGTTCGCCGGCACCGACGGGTTCGGACAGTTCTCCGACGCGGGCGCCGTCGCCCGGGGCATCGAGGCCAAGGCGGGCCACCTCGCCGGGGTGCTGTTCGCGATCGCGCTGCTGGACGCCTCCATCATCGGCGCGTTCGCCGTCTCGCTCTCCACCGCGTACGCGATCGGCGACGTGTTCGGCATCAAGCACTCGCTGCACCGCGGCGTGAAGGGCGCCAAGGGCTTCTACGGGATCTACGCGGGCCTGGTGGTAGCGGCAGCGGCGATCACCCTGCTGTCCACCGACTACACGCAGGGCCTGATGACGCAGTTCGTGCAGGTGCTGGCCGGGGTACTGCTGCCCTCCGCGACCGTCTTCCTGCTGCTGCTCTGCAACGACAGGGCGGTGCTCGGCCCCTGGGTGAACGGGCCCAGGACCAACGCCTTCACCTCCGCCGTGGTCGGCGTCCTGGTGACGCTCTCGATGATCCTCACCGCGGCCGTGGTCTGGCCGGACATCAGCTCCGGCGCGATCCTGTGGATCATGGCCGGCTGCGGCGTCGCCGGCGTCCTGGTCGCCGGGTACTCGTTCACCTTCGGCCGGACGGCCACCAAGGAGGACCCCGTCGACCGCACCGGCCGCGAGGACTGGCGGATGCCCCCGTTGGAGACCCTCGACAAGCCGGTGATGTCCACCGCCCGCAAGGTCGGCATGGGCGCCCTGCGGGCCTACCTGCTCGTGGCGATGGTGATGGTCATCGTCAAGATCGTCCAGACCGCGCTGAGCCACTGAGCCCGAGCCGTCGGACCCCCGACCCCGTCCACCGCTCGGCACTCACGGCACAAGGCTCATGGCTGACGGCTGACGGCTGACGGCCGACGGCTGACGGCTGACGGCCGACGGCCGACGGCTGACGGCTGACGGCCGACGGCCGACGGCTGACGGCTGACGGCTGACGGCTGACCGCCGACCGACCACCGACCCGTCACGGAGGTGACCTGCCATGACCATCGTCGCCGCTTTCCGACCCGCCCGTCCGTCCACCCGTCCGTCCACCGACCGGGGCCGGACCCGCGCCGCCCTCGCCGCCCTCGCCGCCGTCGGCCGACGGCTGGCAGCGAGCCCGCCGGACCACGCCGTCCTGCAGGCCGCCGCCGCGTCGGCCGTCGTCCCGGCCGCCACACCGGCGGGCGACCGCACGAGCGGGATGCGCGCCCGTTGGCGGACCGCCACCGCCCCGGACGGCACCACCCGGCTGGAGGCCACCTGGCACCCCGCCCGCTGACCGACCCTCCTGTCCCCAACCCTCCGAGGGAGCATCCGCCATGGTCGTGCGCCGCCCCAGGCTCGACGCCGTCTTCTCCGATCACGCCCCCGCCCCGCCCCGACGCGCCGCAGCCGGCTCCGGACCCGGCTCCACCGCCGCCGGCCTCGTGGTGGACACCGAGCAGCGGACCGTCACCGTCGACGGCCACCGGCTCACCCCGCTGCCCTACCTGGAGTTCGAGCTGCTCGCGCACCTGGTCGGCAACCCGCTGCGGGTCCACTCCCGCCGCCAGCTGATGGAGGCGGTCTGGGGCCGCCCGGACACCGGCGAGAGCCGCACCGTCGCCACCCACATCGCCAGGATCCGCCGCAAGCTCGGCCCCGGGCACCGGGAGGCGATCGCCACCGTCCGCCAGATCGGCTACAAGTACGACCCCCGGCTGGCCCGCGTCGCCTGAGCACACCCACTCCCGGCACCGCCGAAGGAGGACCCGCCATGACCCGCACCGCTCTGTTCCACCGCTCCGCCTCGTTCCCCCGGAGCTCCCCGTTCACCCGGAACGGTCCATTCACCCGGAACGGTCCGTCCTCCCGGAACGGCAGGTCTCCCCGGAGCCGCGGAGCGACCGCGTTGTCCGGCGTCCTGCTCGTGCTCGCCCTCCAGGGCCTCGCCGTCGGCCTCGCGCCGGGCCCGCTGCGCCTCTTCCTGTCCGGTGTGCTCATCGGCGCCTCGGTCGCGGGCCTGCTGCTCGCCCTGCTGCTGGCCACCGGCCGGCGGCGGGCGGGCACGGCCCGGACAGCGGACCCGCGGAACCCGGCGGACCCGGCGGACCTGGCGGACCGGGCGCGCCGACGGAGCGCACGGAGCGCGCAGGCCGGGACGAACGCACCGGGCGACGACGACACCCAGTGGTTCACGGCCCGCTCCCTGGAGGGCTTTCCGATGGAGCAGGTCCGGCCGCTCCTACTCGCCCCCGGCGCTCCCGGCCTGAACCGGCTCTACACCGCCTGGATGTTCGCCACCCACGGCCAGGACCCGCAGTGGATCGCCCACCACCTGGACCTTCCCACCCCGACCGCCCGCCTCCTGGTCACTGCCGCCCGGAACCGTCCCTCCCCCAAGACCCCACCCGGGACCCCACCCGGGACCTCCCCCGAGACCCCATCCGGAACCTGATCCGGGACGCAATCCACGAGGTGGCCCGCGGCCTGGCCCGGGACGCACCCCGGAAACACTCCGGGGTGCACCCCATGCGCAAAGGTCCATTTGCACACAGACGTACGAACGGAGCAGACTGCCGGGGTTTGCGCCGGAGGTACCGCCATGACCCTGCCGAAGCCCGCCCCGGGCACGAATCCGGCCACGAATCCGGCCACGGACCCGGGCACGACCCCGGGTACGACCCCGGTCCGGCCTGCGGGCAGGTCCCCGGACACGGCCCCGTCCCGGATCCTGTCCCGGGGGCCGCTGCCCACCCCCCGCACGACCGGCCGCCTCGGCCGGGGCGTGTGGGTGGACCTGGTCGTCGCGGCCGCCGTCCTGGTCCTGCTGTACACCGGGCTGCGGCTCGGCGGGGACACCACCGTCCGGTTCGCCACCGCCCGGGACGCCGTCGTCGACACCGACCCGGCCCGGCTGCCGTACGACGCGGCCCGCACACTGCTGCGGATGTTCGCCGCACTCGCCGTCTCGGTCGTCTTCACCTTCGGCTACGCCTACGCCGCCGCCCGCAGCCGCCGCCTGGAACGCGTGCTGATCCCCGCCCTGGACATCCTCCAGTCGGTGCCGGTGCTCGCCTTCCTGACCGTCGCGGTGACCGGCTTCCTCGCCCTGTTCCCCGGCTCGATGGTGGGCCTCGAATGCGCCGCCGTGTTCGCCATCTTCACGTCCCAGGCGTGGAACATGACCTTCGCCTTCTACCACTCGTTGGTCTCCCTGCCGCGTGAACTCGACGAGCTGTCGCGCTCGTTCGGGTTCAGCCGGTGGATGCGCTTCTGGCGGGTCGAGCTGCCCTCGGGCATGATCGGCCTGGTCTGGAACGGCATGCTGAGCTTCGGCGGCGGCTGGTTCTTCCTGGTCGCGTCGGAGGCGATCAGCGTCGACGACCAGCGGTACGCGCTGCCCGGGGTCGGCTCGTACGCGGGCGCGGCGATCGCCGCCGGGGACCTCGGCCGGGTCGGCTGGGCGATCGCCACCATGGTCGTGCTGGTGGTGGGCGTCAACTTCCTCTTCTGGCGACCGCTGACCGCCTGGGCCGAACGGTTCCGCAACGAGCAGTCCGAGGCCTCCTCGGTCCAGCGCTCCGTCGTCCTCGACCTGCTGCGCCGCTCGCACCTGCCCGCCCTGCTCGGCCGGGTGCTGCGCCCGGTCGGGCGGGCGCTCGGCCGGGCCGGCCGGCTGTCCGGCACCGGCCGCGGGCCGCGGTCGGGCCGACCCGCACACCCCGCCCGCCCCGGCGTTCCCGGCCCCGGCGTTCCCAGCCGCAACGGCCACCCAGGCCACCCCCGCCACCCAGGCCACCGCCCCCGTCACCTCCCCCACCCCGCGCGACAGCGGGCCGGCGACGTGGTCTTCGCCGTCGTCGCGGGCGGCATCGTGCTCTGGGGCCTGGTCGACCTCGGCCGCTACCTCGCCGACCGCACCGGCCTCGGCGTGTTCGGCGAACCGCTGCTGCTCGGTCTGGCCACCCTGGCCCGGGTCGTCGTCCTGGTCGCGGTGGCCACCGTCGTCTGGGTGCCGGTCGGAGTGCGGATCGGCTTCTCGCCCCGGCTGACCAGGATCGCCCAGCCCGTCGTCCAGGTGCTGGCGAGCTTCCCGGCCAACTTCCTCTTCCCGCTGGCGGTCTGGCTGCTGCTGCGCACCGGTCTGTCGATCGACGTCGGCGGCATCCTGCTGATGGCGCTCGGCGCCCAGTGGTACGTCCTGTTCAACGCCATCGCCGGTGCCATGGCCATCCCCACCGACCTGCGCGAGGCCATGGACGACCTCGGCGTGCACGGCTGGCAGCGCTGGCGTCGGCTGATCATCCCCGGTGTCTTCCCGGCATACGTCACCGGCGGCATCACCGCCTCCGGCGGCGCCTGGAACGCCTCCATCGTCTCCGAGGTGGTCACCTTCGGCGGCACCACGCTCACCGCCACCGGCCTCGGCGCGTACATCGCCCGGGCCACCGAACGCGGCGACCACCCGCACCTGCTCGCCGGCGTGGCGGTGATGAGCCTCTACGTCGTCGCCCTCAACCGCCTGTTCTGGCGCCGGCTGTACCGGCTGGCCGAGCGCCGCTACTCGCTCTAGTCCCGGAGACCCCGCCGATGCGCCTCCCCTTCTTCCGCGCCGCCGCCTCGACGGCCCGCCGGGCCGTTCCCGCCCCGCCCCCCGGGCAGGACGAGGTCCTGCTGGAGACCGTCGGGCTGACCAAGGCCTACGCCGGGGCCGACGGTGAGTTGCCCGTGCTCTCCGGCATCGACCTCACCGTCCGGTCCGGCGAGATCGTCGCGCTGCTCGGCCGTTCCGGCTCCGGGAAGTCCACCCTGCTGCGCTGCCTGGCCGGGCTCCTCCCGCCCGGCACCGGCACCGTCCGTTACCGCGGCACCCCGCTCACCGGGGCCAACCCCGGCACCGCGCTGGTCTTCCAGACCTTCGCCCTGCTGCCCTGGCTGACCGTCCGGCAGAACGTCGAGCTCGGCCTGGAGGCGCGCGGGGTGGCACCCCGCGAACGCGCCCGGGCCGCCGCCCAGGCCATCGACCTGATCGGCCTGACCGGCTTCGAGTCCGCCTACCCCCGCGAGCTCTCCGGCGGCATGCGCCAACGGGTGGGCTTCGCCCGGGCGCTGGTCGTCGAACCCGACGTGCTGCTGATGGACGAGCCGTTCTCCGCGCTCGACGTCCTCACCGCCGAGCACCTGCGCGGCGAGCTGCTGGAACTATGGGACTCCGGCCAGTTCCCGACCCGGGCCGTCGTCCTGGTCACCCACGACATCGAGGAGGCGGTGCTGATGGCCGACCGCGTCGTCGTCCTCGGCACCCGCCCGCACGGCACCATCCGGGAGACCGTCGAGGTCGGTCTGGAACGGCCGCGCGACCGCGACTGCGCCGCCTTCGACGACCTGGTCGACCGGGTCTACCGGATCATGACCGGCCGCCCCAAGGACCCCCGTCCGAACGGCCGTTCCGGGCCCGTCGGGTGGAACGACGGCGCACCGGAGGGGGCCCGGCCCGACGACGGCGCACCGGACGGAGCCCGACCCGACGACGACGTCCTCCGCCCTGAGCGCCCGACGGTCGCCACCACCCCGCTTCCCACGGCCACGGTCGACGGTCTCTCCGGACTCGCCGCGACGATCGCCCACCGGGGCGGGCGCTGCGACCTCGTCGACCTCGCCGACGAACTCGGCCTCGACATCGACGACCTGCTCCCCCAGGTCGACGCCCTCGACCTGCTCGGCCTGGCCGCCCTCCACGGCGACGACCTGGTCCTCACCCCGGACGGTGCCGCGTTCGCCGACGCCGACGCCCAGGACGCCCGCGCGGTCTTCGCCGGCGCCGCCCTCGGCGTCCCGCTGATCAGACTGATCGTCAACAGCCTCGGCGACCGGCCCGGCGCGACCGTCCGCGCGGGCTTCCTCCGCGACCTGCTCGCCCGCCACTACACCGGTGACCGGACCGACCGGCAGCTGGAGACCGCGACCGACTGGGGGCGCTACGCCGGACTCTTCACGTACGACGCGGACCGGCAGGAGTACCGGTCGGAGCACCGGCAGGAGTACAGGTCGGACCGGTCGGACCCGCCGCCCCCGGCCCGCTGAGGGCTCACCCGGCCTGGCCGGTCGCCGGGCGGCGACGCACCGCCCGGACGGCGCGGGCGAAGGGCTGCGGGGCGGTCGCCCCGGCCGGGGCCGCGCCGCCGTCGCCACCGTCGCGGCGGGAGGGCAGGTCGTTGGCGATCAGGGCGGCCTCGGTGAGCAGGCCGCGCACCTCGGTGGCGCGGTAGAAGATCCGCGTCCCCTCCCGGCGCGCCACCACCAGCCCGGCCGCCCGCAGCTTCGCCAGGTGCTGCGAGGTCGCCGCCACGTGCGCGCCCAGCAGTTCGGCCAGCTCGCTCACCGGCGCCTCCCGCCGGCTCAACGCCCACAACAGCCGGTACCGGGACGGATCGGCGACCGCCTTCAGCACCGCCACCGCCCGCTCCGTCGCCTCGGAGTCCCAGGCTTCTTCGTCCGCACCACCCATACACCGATCGTACCGACGCCACCCCGTCCTCATCCCGGCCCCCGTCGTACGCGGGCCGTCGGCCCCGCCGGCTTCCGGCTTCCGGCGCGCACACCGCCCGCGCACACCCCGCACTCGCCCGCACACGGCCCGTTCCGCACGCCCCGTCACCCCCACCGGACGCCCGTTCCCCCGCGCTGCGCGCCCCGTCGCCCCCACGTCCCACCCCTGGTCGAGCCCCACCGCGCCGTCCCGGCGGCACACGATCGACAGTAGGCGGGCGGGGACGCCCGGATAGTCCACCTGCACCCCCGGCGGGGTGGGTCTGAACCACCCCGGCCGGGGGGTGCGGGCTGCACGGCGGGCGCTCCCGGACGCGCTCCCTCCGGGCCCCCTACCGCCGACCGGGCGCCTCGGCGTCCGGCGCCCGCTCAGCGCACGTCGACCGTGAAGCGCCGCTCGTCCTGGTCGGAACTCCCGGGGCGGCCGACGTGGTTGGGGTTGTGCAGGGTGATGGTGGTGCGGCCCGGATCGGGGCCGGCGCGGAAGACGAAGTAGTAGCGGCCGCCGGAGCCCGCCGAGCCGGTGGCGCCGACCAGGTCCCCGAGACCGACGTTCTTGACGTACTCGTCGCCCACGGCCCGCACGGAGGCACCTCCCGTCGACGCACCGGCGGACGAGCCGGCGGACGAACCAGCCGACGCACCGACCGACGCACCGACCGACGCACCGGCCGACGGGTCCGGTTCGGCCACGGTCCAGACCTGCCCGGTCACCCGGTGTGCGCTGACCTCGACGGAGAACAACTCGCCCGGCCTGACGCCCAGTTCACCGGAGGTCTGGGCGAAGACCGTGCCGTGGTCGAGCTTGCCGGTGGTCATCCGGTGCACCACCACCGCGCCCGCCACGCCCGCGACGGCCAGCACGGCGACCGACGCGATCAGGATCCGGCGCCACGGCACGCGCTCGCCTCCCGGTGGGTGACCCGCAGCGCCAGGACGGCGGCGACCGCGTCCAGCCATCGGGCGACCAGCAGGTCCCCGGTCACGTCCCCGGCGACCATCGAGGCCGCCTCCAGCCAGCCGCGCGCCACGGCGGCCGCCGGGCCGGGCAGCGGTTCGGGGAGCGCGGCGGCATGGCGGGTGCCGCCGGAGCGGACCACCTCACCGAGGAAGACCAGGGCGCGCGGCAGGGCGCCGAGCCGGTCGACGGTGACCGCGGCGGCCTTGACGACCTCGGCCGCCTTCTCCCCGACCTGTCCGGTCCAGGCGTCCGGCAGGTGCTCGGCGCCGACCCGCGCCACCTTCATCTGGATGATGTCCAGCTGACTGTTCGCCGTGTTGTACGCGGCGGCGAACTCGCCGAGCTTGCCCGGGTCCCCCTTGGGCGCCGGCAGCTGCAGGGCGTCGTGGACGGCGTACTTGAGGTCTCCGGCGCCCCACATGCCGTGGGACTCGTCGATGGTCTTCTTGAGCCGCTCGGCCTGCTCCCGCTGGTTGCCCAGGTCGATGCCGAACGGGCCGAGCGGGTTCGGGCTGTGGTCGGGCACCATCACGCCCCCTGCTGCCGGTACTGCTCACCGACGACGTGGTCGGTGCCGGTGTAGTTGGCCGCGGTGGTGTGCACCCGGCCGCCGAGGTCCTTCAGCGCGTCGACGTTCACGCCCAACTCGTCCTGCCAGGCCTGCCAGAACGCCTTCGCCGCGTCCCCCGCGCCGTACTCGCCGAAGGTGTCCTCGCCGGACATGCCCAGCGTGCCGAGCGTGTCCTTGACCGATCCCACGTCGGTGCTCGCCGTCACCAGCTGGTCGCCGGCGTCCCCGAGCTTGTCCGGATGGGCGCTGAACCCCGCCCCGGCACCGCTGCCACCACTGCCGTTGCCACTGCCACTGCCACTGCCGCTCATGCGTCTCCCCCGATTCCCGGTCGTCGCCCGGTCGTTGGTCGGCCGTTGGTCGGTCGTCCGTCTCCGGCCGCCCGGCCGCCCGGCCGCCGGTCGGCCCCCGGCCGTTCCTCCGTGGAGCGGCGGTCAGCCCAGCGGCAGTTCTGCCGCCCGCCCCCGGCCTGAACACCCGCTTGGAAGGGTGGTCGCACAACCCGCCCGATCCACCCGGAACGATCACAGGATCGAGGGGATCCCTTGGGAAACCGCCGCGTCCTCCGTCGGCCGCTCGGCACGGCACGGCGGCGTCCACCCCGTCCATCTCCAGCGTCAGGCGCTCCTCGGCCACCGCGCCGCCCCGCCGGACCGCCACCCGGTACTCGTCCTGGAGGCTCCGCGGTACGGCGACCGTGCGGACGGTGCGGGGCACGCCCTCGACCTCGATCGCGTACCCCTTCACGACCGGGAAGTCCCGTCCCTGCCAGGAGAGGTGATCCACCCGCCACCGCTACGGGGGAACCTCCGTGTCCGTTCGCCGTGCCCGGTTCGTCCCGGCCGCCTCGCCCTCGCCGTCGGCGTCACGCTCGGCGTCACGCTCACCGCGACCGGACCGGGCCCGGGCGCAGCCCCAGGGGGACCCCCACGTCCCGTATCCCGTCCGGCTGACGGCCATTAGCATGACGGGCGAGGCGTCGGCAACCGGCGCCCGATCGGGCAGATTCCGCTTCGGTGCTCAGGAGTTGACGATGCGTCCCGCATTCCCGCTGGTCCGGACGACCACCCCCGTACCGGAGGCGGAGCGACGCGCCGTCCTCGCCGAGCCGGGCTTCGGCAAGCACTTCACCGACCACATGGCCACCGCCGCCTGGACGACGGGCGAGGGCTGGCACGACCGCCGGGTCGGGCCGCTGGCGCCGTTCTCGCTGCACCCGAGCGCGTCGGTGCTGCACTACGCGCAGGAGATCTTCGAGGGCCTGAAGGCCTACCGGCACGCCGACGGCGGCGTCCGGCTGTTCCGGCCCGAGTTCAACGCCCGCCGCTTCGCCCGCTCCGCGGAGCGGCTCGCGCTGCCCGTGCTGCCGGAGGAGGACTTCCTCGCGAGCGTCGAGGAACTGGTCCGCGCGGACGAGGCGTGGGTGCCGGGCGCCGGGGGCGAGGCGAGCCTCTACCTGCGGCCGTACATGTTCGCCTCGGAGGCCTTCCTCGGGGTGCGGCCCGCCGAGGAGGTCGTCTACTCGGTCATCGCGAGCCCGGCCGGGCCGTACTTCCCCGGCGGGGTCACCGGCATCACGCTGTGGGTCAGCAGCCGGTACACCCGCGCCGGGCGGGGCGGCACGGGCGCGGCCAAGTGCGGCGGCAACTACGCCTCCAGCCTGGCCGCGCAGATCGAGGCGCGGGAGCACGGCTGCGACCAGGTGCTGTTCCTGGACGACACCGGCGGCGAGGGCGACCTGGAGGAGTCCGGCACGATGAACCTGTGCCTGGTCACCTCGGGCGGCGAGCTGGTCACCCCCGGGCTCGGCACCATCCTCGACGGCGTCACCCGGGACTCGATCCTGGCCCTCGCCGCCGAGTTCGGCCTGACACCGGTCGAACGCGCCGTCACCTTCGCCGAGTTGCGCGCCGGCGCCGCCGACGGCAGCGTCACCGAGGTGTTCGCGGCCGGCACCGCGGCGGTGATCACCCCGATCGTCGCGCTGAAGGGCGAGGGCTTCGAGTTCACCGTCGGCGGCGGTGCGCCCGGCAAGTACACCCTCGACATCCGCGGGCACCTGCTGGACATCCAGTACGGGCGCGCCGAGGACCGGTACGGCTGGCTGCGGCGGGTGGTCTGACCGAGTCCCGGACCGCCGCACTCCGCACCCCACCCCACGCCGCCCCGGACCACTTCGTCCCGCCTCGCCCCTTCTCTCCGTCAACGCCGTTGACATAGCCTGCGGGCATGACCGACCGCGTGATCCCCGAACCGCAGCGGAGGCGCCGGCGCCCCACCAAACAGGGCGTCGTCCTCTCCGCCGAGCTGATCGTCGACACCGCGATCCGGCTGATCGGACAGCACGGCGCCGACGCGCTCACCGTACGGCGCCTCGGCGCCGCGCTCGGCGCCGACCCGAGCGCGGTCTACCGCTACTTCCACAGCACCGACGACCTGCTGCTCGCCGTCGCCGACGACCTCATCGGCCAGGCCCAGCACGGCTGGCAGCCCACCGGTGACTGGCGCGCCGACCTGCGCGCCATCGGCCTGCGCATCCACGCCGCCTACCAGGCCCACCCGCAGGCCGCCCTGCTCGCCGCCCACCGCACCACCGGCCGCGCCCACGAGATCGCCGCCGTCGAGACCATCCTCGGCATCCTGCGCACCGCCGGCTTCCCGGATCCGGAGGCCGTCCGCGTCTACCACGCCTTCGTCGACCAGAGCCTGGGCTTCGCCGCCCTGGACGCCGCCGCGCTCGCCCTCCCGGCACCCGCCGCGGCCGCCGACCTCCGGGTCTGGCAGGCCTCCTACGCCCGGCTCGACGCCACCACCCACCCGCACATCGCCGCGACCGCCGAACTGCTCACCGGCGACATGCGCCGCAGCGGCTACCCGTACGCCCTGGACCTGCTCCTCGACGCGGCCGAGGCCCGTCTCCGGGTGGCCTCGCACGACGCGGCGGGAAGGAACCACGCGGCGGGCGGGGACAGCTCGGCGGGCGGGGACGACTCGGCGGGCGACGTTCACGACGGCTGACCGCCGGCCCGCGGACACGGCACCGCCGGTGGTGCGCCCCCGTGCGCGCACCACCGGCGGCCGGCCCGCCCCGGGCCTCCTGCCCGCACCCCGGGGGCTCGGACCGGCACCCCCGGGCCTCGGAGCCGCGGCCCGGCCCCGGATCCCCGGCCGGGCTCACTCCGCCGCGTGCACCAGCTCCCCGCCCACGTAGGTCCGCAGCACCCGGGCCTGCGCGATCTCCCCGGCCGGCCCGGTGAGGACGTCCCGGTCGAGCACGACCAGGTCCGCGAGCCGGCCGGCCGCCAGCACACCCGCGTCGTCGTGCCCGTTCACGTACGCGGACCCGGCCGTGTACGCGGCGATGGCGGAGCCCAGGTCGAGCCGCTGCTCGGGCAGGAAGACCCGGCCGTCGGTGGCCTCCGGCTCCATCCGGTTGACCGCCACGTGCAGGCCCGCGAGCGGGTCCGGGCTGCTCACCGGCCAGTCGCTGCCCGCCGCCAGGGTGGCGCCCGCGCGCTGGAGGTCGCCGAACGGGTACTGCCAGGCGGCGCGTTCCGGGCCGAGGAAGGGGATGGTCAGCTCGTCCATCTGCGGTTCGTGGGCGGCCCAGAGCGGCTGGATGTTGGCGATCGCGCCGAGCCGGGCGAAGCGGGCCAGGTCGTCCGGGTGGACCACCTGGAGGTGGGCGAGGTGGTGCCGGGCGCCGCGCCACCCGTTGGCGGTCCGGGCGGCCTCGACGGCGTCCAGCGCCTCACGGACGGCCCGGTCGCCGAGCGCGTGGAAGTGCACCTGGAAGCCGAGCGCGTCCAGTTCGGTGACGTACCCGCGCAGCGCGTCCGGATCGACGAAGCTGAGGCCGGAGTTGGGGGTGGCGCAGCCGCAGCCGTCCAGGTACGGGCTGGTCATCGCGGCGGTGAAGTTCTCCGCGATGCCGTCCTGCATGATCTTCACCGAGCCGGCCCGGAACCTCCCGTGGCTCAACTCCTCTCGCCGTCGCACCAGTTCGGCGATCTGCTCGGCACCCCGGTCACGCTGCCACCAGAGCGCGCCGGTCACCCGGGCGGTCAGCGCGCCGGAGCGCGCCGCGGCCAGGTAGGCGTCGGACGGGTCCGGCTGGCCGTTGAACTCGCCGAGCAGCGCGTCCTGCCAGCCGGTGATGCCGAGCGAGTGCAGCAGCCGCTGGGCGCGCAGCAGCCCGTCCAGCCGGTCGGCGGCGGTGGAGGGCGGCACCAGCCGGGCGACCAGCGCGGTGGCGCCCTCCTGCAGCGTGCCGCCGGGGGTGCCGTCGGCCTCGCGCTCGATCCGCCCGTCGGCCGGGTCGGGGGTGTCCCGGGTGAGGCCGGCGAGTTCCAGCGCCCGGGTGTTGGCCCAGGCGCCGTGGTGGTCCCGGTTGGTCAGGTACACCGGCCGGTCGGGGACGACGGAGTCCAGCAGCCGGCGGGTCGGCAGGCCGCCGTCGAAGCTCTCCATCGACCACCCGCTTCCGGTGATCCACTCCTGCCCGGGATGGGCCTGCGCGTACGCCCGGATCCGCTCCAGGTAGTCGGCGACGCCGACCGTCCCGGTGAGGTCGCAGGCCGCCAACTCCGTTCCGCCGTACACCGCGTGGATGTGCGCGTCCTGGAAGCCGGGCAGCAGCAGCTTGCCGGTGAGGTCCACGACCTCGGTCTTCGGCCCGATCAGCTCGCGGACCTCGTCGTGCCCGACGGCGGCGATCCGCTCGCCGACGACGGCCAGGCTGCTCGCCCTCGTCCGGGCGGCGTCACCGGTGTGGACGGGGCCGCGGGTGAAGACCAGATCGGCCTGGGTCATGGGTGGTGCTCCGTTCTCGTGCAACTCGTGTCTGCCGGATCCCTCGGACCCCTCGGATCTCTCGGATCCCTCGGATCCCTCGGATCCCTCGGATCCCTCGCGCGTGGCGCGACGTGCTTCGCCGTGCGGCCTTTCGTCGTCCTCTCCGTCGCCGTGCGCCCTACGACTCCTGAACGGCCGGGGAGTTGCCCGGATCCCCCGCGCCGTCCAGGAAGTACGGCGAGCGCCGCCGCCAGCGGGCCCAGGCCGCCGCCGGCAGCCCGGTGACGACCATCAGCGTCACCACCGTCAGCTCGAACCACCCGTTGTCGGCGGACAGTTCGAAGTGGTCGGTGGAGTCGTAGAAGGTCCAGGCGAGGTAGCCGCCGACCGCGAGCAGTGCCGCCGCGCCCAGCAGCGGGCCGACCACCGCGCGCAGCGCCTCCACCGGGTCGGTGCGCAGCAGCCCGCGGAACCGGACGGCCGCGGCGACGGCGGTCAGCGCGTAGTAGAGCGCGACGATGACGCCGATCGCGTTGACGGCGGCCGAGATCAGGTCGTTGACGGTCGGGATGGCGATCGAGGCCAGGGCCAGGGCGACGGCGACGCCGGTGATCAGCAGCGTGCCGACGGCGGGCGTGGCGTGCCGGGGGTGCAGCCGGGTCCAGACCGGGCCGAGCACCCGGTCGCGTCCCATCGCGTACATCCCGCGGGCGGTCGGGATCACCGAGGACTGCAGCGAGGCCACCGCGGAGAACATCAGCGCGATCAACGGCAGTGCGGCAAGCGGCTGGTGGGCGAGCCTGGTGCCGAAGTAGGTCAGTCCGTGCGCGCCGTTGTCCGCCAACTCGTCGATCGGCAGGACCCGTTGGAACGCGGTGCCGGCCAGCAGGAAGAGCAGCAGCATCACCACCAGGGCGAGTATGCCGCCCCGGGAGGCGTCGCGCGGGTCGCGCACCTCCTCGCCGACGCTGAACACCGACTCGAAGCCCCAGTAGCAGAACACGGCCAGCACCATGCCCTGCGCGACGGCGTCGAAGGAGGGGATGTCGAAGGGGTTGAACCACTGCACGGAGAACGGCTGGTCACCCGCGAACAGCCCGTACCCGCAGAAGCCGAGCAGCACCGCGTACTCGAACACCAGCAGCGCCTTCTGCAGCCGGGCGGCCGTCTCCAGTCCGCGCACCGCGACCAGCGCGGCGCCGACCAGGACGACCAGGCCGAGCAGGGTGCACTGGACGGTGGAGTCCGCGTCCAGTCGCAGGCCCGCGACGCTGCGCAGGTGCGCCTCGTCGAGCAGTTGGATGATCGACGAGCCGGTGACGGTCGTGGTGTACGCCATGAACACCACCGTGCCGACGGTGTTCACCCAGCCGGTGAGGAACCCCAGCCAGGGGTTGAGGATCCGCCCGACCCAGCGGTAGCTGCTGCCGGCGTCCGGCTCCACCGCGTTCAGCCGCCCGTAGCCGCCCGCGATCGCGAGCACGGGCAGGAAGGCCAGCAGCATGATCGCCGGCAGGTGCAGGCCGACCACGCCGGCCATCAGGCCCAGGCCGATCCCGATACTGCTGGTGGCGGCCGTGCTGGACGCGGCGATCGTCGCGCCGTCCAACAGGCCGAGCGACTTTCGCATCACGACGCTGGAGCCGCTCGCGTCCGTTCTCGGGCCGCCGCCCGTGTCCTTCACCGTCGATGCCAACGGATCACCGCCTTGGTCGTGGGGGTGCACGTGTGTGGTCGTGGGGTGCACGTGTGTGTGGGGGAACGCGCGCACCTCGGGGGCGGTGCGCGCGGGAAGTGCGAGCCATGAAACAGGTGGCCCGCGCAACACGTCAATGCCGTTGTCATAAGGGTGGGGGGCCGTCGCGTCCCGCCCCGACCCCCCGCCCTTCACCACGGGTTCACCCGTGCCCGGAACCCGCGTTCACCCGCGCCGCCTACGGTCTTCGCGCCGAGGTCACCGAGACCGCGTCCACGGACGCACACGCCGACGAGAGGGATCCACAGATGCTCCAGCGCAACCGCCGGTCCGCCACCCTCGCCCTGAGCACGATGGCACTGGCAGGCGCCCTGTCGCTCACCGCCTGCGGGAGCGACGACAACAAGACCGGGACGGCCACCGCGAACGGCTCCGCGCCCGCGGTCGCCTGCGGCAAGGGCGGCACCCTCCTCGGCGCCGGCTCCACGGCGCAGGGCAACGCGATGGACCTGTGGAAGACCACCTACGCCACCTCCTGCTCCGGCACCACCGTCAACTACAGCGGCGGCGGCTCCGGTGCGGGCGTCCAGCAGTTCACCCAGGGCAAGGTCGCCTTCGCCGGCACGGACTACGTCCTCAAGCCCGCCGACGTCGACGCCTCCAAGGCCGTCTGCACCGGCGGCAAGGCCATCGGCCTGCCGATGGTCGGCGGCCTCGTCTCGCTGGTCTTCAACGTCGACGGCGTCGACGACCTCGTCCTGGACGGCCCGACCGCCGCCAAGATCTTCGACTCGCAGATCACCAAGTGGAACGACCCGGCCATCGCCGCCCTCAACCCGGGCGCCAAGCTGCCGGACGCCGACATCCAGTCCGTCCACCGCTCCGACGACTCCGGCACCACCTTCAACCTCACCTCCTACTTCGCCAAGACCTCCGGCGGAGCCTGGAGCGCGGCCCCGGACAAGGCGTGGAAGGGCAAGGGCGGCCAGTCCGCGAACGGCAGCGCCGGCGTCTCCGCCCAGATCAAGCAGGTCAAGAACTCCATCGGCTACGCCGAGCTGTCCTACGCCCAGATCAACAACCTCAAGAGCGCCCGGATCTCGACCGGCGCCACCAAGCCCGTCGAGGCCACCGCCGCCAACGCGGCCGCCACCTTCGCCACCTCCACCGTCGTCGGCGCCGACGGCGACCTCGCCCTCTCCCTCGACTACGGCACCAAGGCCGACAACGCCTACCCGATCGTCCTCGTCACCTACGAGGTCGTCTGCGACAAGGGCAACAAGGCCGAGTCCCTCGACACCCTCAAGTCCTTCCTCGCCTACACCATCGGCGACGCCTCCCAGAAGGCCATCGCCGAGAAGGGCTACGTCCCCCTCCCCGCCGCCATCGGCGACAAGGTGAAGACCGCCGTCACCACCCTGGCCTGACCCACCCCCGACCCGGCCCCTCGACGGGGGCCGGGTCCGGCAGGGCCCCTGTCGGACCCCGGCGCCAGAATGGGGTCATGCCCTCCTTGGAGACCACTCCGAAGATCCGCGCCCGGATGAGCAAGCAGCGCAGCCACGACACGGGCATCGAGGTCACCCTCCGCCGCGCCCTGTTCGCGGCCGGGTTCCGCTACCGCGTCCACCGCAAGCCGCTCAAGGGCATGCGCCGCGAGGCCGACATCCTGTTCGGCCCGGCCCGCGTCGCGGTCTTCGTCGACGGCTGCTTCTGGCACGGCTGCCCGGAACACGCGACGTGGCCCAAGAACAACGCCGAATTCTGGCGGGAGAAGATCGAGAAGAACCGGGCCCGGGACCGGGACACCGACGCCCGCCTCGCCGACGCCGGTTGGCTGTCGGTCCGCGTCTGGGAGCACGAGAGCGCCACCGAAGCCGCCGAGCGGATCGCCGCCCTCGTCGACGGGCGACGGCCGGGGCGTGGGCGTGGGCGGAACGCCGGGGAAGCAGCGACCGAGTACGTCGCACCCCCTGTCGCCGGCTCCGCCTCCACCTCCACCTCGCCGACCATCGTGTCGGTCCGCCGGACGGTGTCGACCGAGTTGGTCAGACCGGCGCCCATGACGCCGAGGGCGGGCATGACGCCGACGACCCGTGCCGCGCACGGGCGGAGGACGGCCCCGGCCTCCGCCATGCGGTCAACCGTCCCGTCCTGCTGCGACCTTCCGTAACCACCGGCGCGCAAGCCCGCTCCCGACCCCTCTCAGGGGGCGCAGCCGGAGCGTGTGCGCCGGGCGCAGGAGCGGATACAGCGCACGTAGCCGGAATTCGCGCGCGGGGGCGCACTCCGGCGCATCGAATGTGTACACCACACTGTTGCCAAGAGATATCCGAATCGTGTCCGAAAAATCCCCGAGTTCGCCACAGAACCCCTTCTGACCTGCGGAATCACCACCCGGAGTGCGGCCCGGCGGGTATATGTGAAGACGCCCCACAGGTCACATCCGACTCTCTGGCACCACAACGCCTCCATTGTGAGAAATTCGGCCAAAATCCGGCCCCGGCGGGTCTACGATCTCCCAACGTCAGACCGGACCAGGGCCGTCGGTGATCACCAGGGGGTGGCATGGGCCTGCTCGGCGGCGACCTGCCGTTCGCCCGAACACTCACGGCCCACGACCTCGAAGCCCTCACCTCACTCGGAGCCCCGCGGACCTTCGCACCGGAGCAGCACCTGCTCTCCGAAGGGGACCGCTCGACGCACGTCCTGCTGGTCCTGACCGGCTGGTCGATGGTCTTCACGGCCATCGACCGGGGCGCCACCCGGCTCGTCCTCGGACTCCGCGGGCCGGGCGAACTGATCGGCGAACTGGCCGCGCTGGACCAGCGTCCGCGCAGTGCGACGGTCCAGGCGCTGGGCCCGGTCGAGGCCCTGGTGATCCCCGGCGACGGGTTCCGCCGGTTCCTGGCCGAAAGTCCCCGGGTCGGCAGTCAGGTGATGACCCAACTCGCCTCCCGGCTCAGGGACTCGGACCGGGAGCGGTCGGCCCTGGCCTCGCTCACCGTGGTGCAGCGGCTCGCCCGCCGCCTGGTCGAGCTCTCCCACGCCGACGCCACCTCCCGGCCCGGCCGGGACGACGTCGCCGCGGTGGTCCACCTGGCCCAGGACGAACTCGCCGCCACCGTCGGCGCCACCCGCGAGGCGGTGGCCAAGGCGCTCCGGCTCCTGCGCGACCAGGGGCTGGTGCGCACCGGCACCCGGAAGGTGGAGATCCTCGCCCCCGCGCCGCTGCTGCTGCTCGCCCGGGGGCCGTACGACCAGCGCCCGGAAGCTCGACGGCGCGCGGGAGGCGCGCCCGGACCGAACGCCCGGCGCGTGTAAACCGCCACAGACAACCCGGCGTGCGGCGCCGGATCCTGACGGCGTGTCGAAGACAACCATGGGGGAGAACGTGGACGACCAGGCAGTCGACGCGGTGTACGAGCTGGTGGTGGGCGTGGACGTCCGGAGGTCCGGCGCCTACGACGATCCGGGCAAGACCCGGATGCGCCGGCAGCTCTACGCCGTCCTGGACCGGGCCTTCGCCCGGGCCGGGGTGCCGGCCCGGGTCGTCCACCGGGAGGACCGCGGCGACGGCGTCCTGGCGACCATCGCCTCGACCGTCCCGCCGGCGCGGATCATCGGCGTCTGGGTGACCGAGGTGCACGAGCAGCTGCGCCAGGAGAACCGCGACCTGCGCACGCCGCTCGGGCTGCGGATCGGCCTGCACGTCGGGCCGGTCACCCACGACTCCCAGGGGGTCAGCGGCCACGCCGTGGACCTCGCCTGCCGCCTCACCGACGCGGACACCGCACGCCGGTTGCTCGAACGCGACCGTGCCGACCTGGTGGTGGTCGTCTCCGACTCGCTGTACCGGGAGGTGGTCCGCCACGGCGGCCGCTTCGTCGACCCCGAGCACTACGCGCCCGCCCGGCTGCGGCTCAAGGACGGCGAGGTGCCCGCCTGGATCAGGCTTCCGGGCCGGCCGCGGCCCGCCCCGGTGCCCGACCACGACGAACCGCCCGCCGACGGGCCGACCACAGGGGAGCCGGCCAACGGCGGGACGTCCGACGCTCGCGGCACCGACGGCGGGGCGCCCGGCGACGCACCACCGCACCGCGCCGACGCGAACGCCGGCGCAACGGACACCGGCCTCACCGGCCTCACCGGCTCGGTCAACGTCGGCGGGGACTTCTCCGTGCACCGCGACAACACCTACCGCGCGCCGGTCCACATCGGCCGCACCACCGGGGGAGACCGCCGTGGCTGAACTGCACGGGGCACCCGACGCCGCCCCGGAACGCCGTACCGAGGAACCCCGCCGCCGGGACGACCGCGGACGCGGCGACAGGCCCGGGCGGGAGGACCGTGCGCGGGACGAGCGTGACCGCGCCGACCGCGGCCACCCCGAGCGTGAACGCGACCGCCCCGGCCGTGAACGGGACAGCGACCGTGCCGACCGCGACCCGAAGCGGCCGGGCGGCGAGGAGCCGGGGCGCCCCGAGGACGGGCCGAACCGCCCCGACCGGGACGAACCGGCCCGCCCCGAGCACGACCGCCCCGAGCACGACCGCGAGGAGCAGGAGCGTTCCGAACACGAGCGCGCCGCCGGCCGCTTCCGCGAGCGCAGCCGCGACCGGCTGCTGGACGAGCAGGAGGAGGAGGGCGGCGCCGCCACCGGCATGGCCGCCACCTCCCGCGCCCACCGTTCGGCCCGCTCCTCCTACCAGGTCGGCGGCGACCACACCCTCTTCGACCGCTCGGTGTTCCACAGCGCCCACATCGGCGACGTGCACCTGCGCCTGGACAGCCGGCAGGCGGTCGGCGCGGCCAGCGGCCCGGTGCCGGAGTCGGAACTGCGACGGGTCCGCCGGATCTACCGCGAACCGGACGGGTACGTCGGCCTCCAGCGGGCCCTGCGCCACCAGCACGTCCTGGTGCTCGCCGCCGCCCCCGGCACCGGCCGGACCTGCACCACGCTGGCCCTGCTCGACGAACTGACCGACGTCGAGCCGGCCGAGGACGACGCGGCGGGCACGGCGGACACCGCGGACACGCCCCCCTCGGACGGCGGCCAGGAGCCGCCCGCCCGGGTCTCCCGGGTCGCGCCGGACACCCCGGTGAGCCGGCTGACCGCCGTGGTGCGCGAACAGGAGCACCGGCACCGCGGCTACCTGCTGGAACTCCCGTCCGGCGGCGGCCGCCCGGTCCTGCCGCCCGAGGAGCTCGAACTCGACGCGCTCGCCGCCGCCCTGGCCGCCCGGGACTCCTTCGCGGTGCTGGTGGTCGCCGCCGGCCCCACCGCGGCGCCGCTGCTCTCCGGGCGGTACGGGCTGATCTGCCCGCCCGCGCCCACCGAGGAACTGCTGCGCGCCCGGCTGGCCGAACGGCTCGCGGAGGAGGCCGACCGGGCCTTCGAGGACGACCCGGGCGCCGACCACCGGGAGACGTTCGGGCGGGGCCCGGGCGCCCGGACGTCCGCACGCGCCGAGGAACTCGCCGACGACCCCGAACTGCGCGCCGCCGTCGGCCTGGAGGATCTCCGGCCCGCCGAGGCCGAACTGCTCGCCGACCTGATCGCGGCCCACGTGCTGGGCCGACTCGGCCGCGCGGACCTGCTGGACGGCTGCGCCAGCCTGGCCCCGCAGCAGGCCCAGGAGTGGTTCGCCGGCGCCGACCGGGAGATCGCCGACACCACGGACACCAGCGAACGCTCGGCCGCCACGGTGCTGCACCCGACCGCGTCGCGGATCGCCCTCGCCGTCCTCAACGGTTCGGCACACAGCACCGTCGCGGAGGCCGCGCACCTGCTCACCTGGGAGCTCGCGATCGCCCGCGACCCGGCCAACGCGCCCGCCCGGCCGCTGTTCTGCGACGACCCGACCTCCGATCTGGCGTTCCTGCGGGCCGAGTTGACCACCGGCGAGGTGGAGACCGCAGGCATCGGCGCCCCGGCCCGGATCGTCCGCTACCGGGGCGCGGCGCTGCCCGCCGCAGTCCTCGCCGAGGTCTGGGACCGCCACCACCCGGCCCGCGAACCGGTGGTCCGCTGGATGCGGCTGCTCGCCGACGACCCGCGGCCCGAGGTCTGGGTGCGGGCAGCGCTGGCCTCCGGCGAGCTGTGCGCCCGGGACTTCGCCACCGGCTACGAGAAGCTGGTCCGCCCGATGGCCACCGCGCCCGCCACCCAGCGGCGCGCGTTCGCCGCCACCGTCCTCGACCAGACCGCCCGGCACGAGAGCCACCGGCCCACCGTCCGGGCCCTGGTCCGCGACTGGGCCGGCTCCGACTCGGCCCGGCTGCGCTGGACCGCCGCCATGGCGCTCGGCTTCGGCCGCATCGCCCCGGTCGAGGAGGCGCTGGACCGGCTCGCCCGGATCGGCGCCGACGAGGACGAGGACCAGGCACCGCTCGCCTCGTACAGCGCCGTCCGGCTGCTGTCCGGCCCCGACGACCGGGCGGTGCTGCGCCGGATCGCCGAGTGGACGGCCGACCGCCGGGTGCCCTACCAGGACCTCGGCCTGCTCACCACCGTGCGGCTGGCGCTGACCACGGTCGGCGAGGTGTGGGACGGCGAGGACTCGCCCGACCTCGCGGAACTCCTCGACTGGCCACTGCCGTTGGCCATCGCGGCGACCCGCCCTGACCGGTCCGGGGCCCTGGCCGACCTGATGTGGACGGCGTTGCGCACCCCGCGCTCGCACGAGGCCGCCGTCGACTGCCTGGAGTACTGGCTGCGCGGGGCCGTCCCCGAGGAGGACGGCGGGCCGGAGGACGGGCCGGACACCCGGCGCGGCTTGGCCGCGCTGCTGCCCCACCTGATCGCCGAGGACCGCGAACGACAGCTCCTGGACTGGCTGTTGCGCCGGATGATGAACGACCCCGACGACCCGCTGGACAAGACCGCGGCCCGCCGGCTCTGGCACCTCGCCACCAGCGGCCGACCCGCCCCCGACGACCGCCGGGGGGAGCTCGTCGCCCGGCCCCGCCCGGAACGCGGCCACCGGGACGACCGGCGCCGGGACGACCGCGACCGCGACGACCGACGCCAAGACAACCTCGACCGCGACCGCGACCGCAGCCGCGACGACCGACGCCAGGACGACCGCGGCCGGGACAACGGCCGCCACAACGACAGCCGGCCGGAGCGGAACAGGTCCGCCCGCGACCACCGCGATCACCGCCACCAGGACCCGGAGGAGGACGAACGATGACGGACACCCCCAAGCCCACCCCGACGCCCGCCCGGAAGTCCCCCGGCGGAGCCGGGCCGGCGACGACGCACCCCGCCGGTCCGCTGCTGAAGGAGTACCCGCGCCCGGAGACCGGCATCCGCCGGCCCGGACCGGGTGTCGCACTGGTGGTCTTCTACCGCAACGGCGGCCACAGCGTCGTCACCGCGAGGGGCAACGAGCACGTCGACCGCCCCTTCCTGGCCCGCCCGGTGACGGTCTGCGAAGTGGCGCGCGGCACGCACGTCACCCGGATGTCGCTCCAGGTGCCGGCGGCCGGCGGCACCACCTTCTTCGAGGTCGAGGTGGACGTCCAGTGGACGGCCACCGACTACCTCAAGGTGGTGGACGAGCAGGTGACCAACGTGGCCGTCCGGCTGCGGGCCCCGCTCACCGAGCGTCTGCGGGGCATCTGCGCCGGCTACCCCGTGTCGGCCGCCGCCGAGGCCGACCGTTCCGTCAAGGCCGCCTGTCGCAACGGCCAGTGGGACGACCTGGGGTACGACCTCGGGCTGAGCGCGGAGCTGTTCGTCCGCTTCGCCGTCGACCGCAAGACCATCACGCACGCCGAGGAGGTCCGGGACGACGACCACCGGGGGACGATGGCCGAGCGCGAGCACGTGCACTCCCTGACGGGCGAACACCGCTCGGGCGAACTGCTGCAGCTGAGGATGCAGAAGTTCCGGGTGATGCTCGACGGCGGGGAGTGGAGCCAGATCTGCTTCATGCTCGCCGACAACCCGGGCGAGGCCCGCGCCTTCATGGAGCTGCTGCGCCAGGAGGCCCGCGCGGACAAGCGCGAACTGCTCGAACACACCCTGGACCTGGTCGAGAAGGGGGTGATCCAGTCCGCCGAGTTGGAGAGCCAGGTCCGCGAGCTGCTCGGCACCGGGGTGTACCGGGTCGAGGGCAGCTTCGGCCGGCCGCCGGTGCGGTCCGCACCCCGGCGCGGGGAACTCCCGGCCGGCGGGCACCACGACGATCCGGACGACCGCCCTGACCACCGGACCGAGGACCACCGCGAGGACCACCGCGAGGACCGCCGGGGCGAACGGTCCGAGCGCTACGACCGGACCGAGCGGACCGACCGGACCGACCGCGGGACCGACCGGACCGACCGCGGGACCGACCGCCACACCGAACGGAAAGCCCCTCGGCACGACGACCCCGACAGCGGGCCCGACCACGACGGCCCGGCCGACCGCACCCGGCGCACCGGGTGGGACGACGGCGACCGCCGGGACGCCCCCCGCTCCGCCCCCCGGACGGACCGCGCCGCCGGCGCCCCCGACCTCGTCCAACGCCCCTACACGCCATCCTGGTTGGACACCGAGCCGGAGCCGCCCCGGCGCGCCGCGGCCGACACCCGGCCGCGCCGGCGCCCGAGCGAGGCGTTCGACGACTGGGAGCCCGGCGCGGCCCGGGACGACCGCGCGCAGTGGTCCGACCGCGACGACGACCGCGCCCCCGAACCGGACCGCGCCCAGGACCGCAACCTGGACCGCGGCCGCGACCGCGCCCAGGACCGCGCCCAGGACCGCGACGACCGGTACGCGGGCGGGACACGGAACGACCGGGTCGGCGACGCTCACGACGACCGCGACGACGACGGTCACGACGACCGGGACGACCGGGACGACCGGGACGACCGCCCCTGGTCCCCGGTCCGGGGGTGGTGACGCCATGACCGAGACCCCTGCCGCCCCCGCGCCACCGACCCCGCGGCCCGTCTCCGCCGCCGGGTCCACCACCCCGCCCGGGTCCACCACCCCGCCCGGGGCCGCCCCCACCGCCCCCGTCCCACCGACCGCCCCCAAGCCCCCGGACGCCCCCGACGAGACCCGTTTCGTCGCGGACCGCCTGCTGGCCGCCGTCCGCGAGGACATAGGCCGGGCCGACACCAAGGCCTCGATCCTGCTCACCGCCGCCCTCGGCCTCCCGGCCCTGCTGCTCGGCCGCAGCTGGCCGGACGGCCGCCCGGCCGGGCTCGCCGCCGTCCTGCTCGTCCTCGGCGGCGTGTTCTGGGCGGCCGGAGCCGTGGCGCTGGTGCGGGCGATACTGCCGCGCACCGGCACCCAGCGCGATCACGAGGGCGTCACCTACTTCGGCGACCTGCTGCCCGCCGGGGGCCGGACGGCACTGGCCGACCGGGTCTCGGCCGCCGGTCGCGACCCGGTCGGCTGGCTGCTCGTCCAGGCCGTCGACGTCAGCACCATCCTGGCCGCCAAGTACCGCTGGATCCGCTGGGGCGTCGGTTGCCTGGCGCCCGGCGCCGTCCTCACCACCGCCGGAGTGCTGCTCGCCTGAGCCCACCCGGTCCGCCCCCACCCGCCGATTTCCCGGCCGGCCCCGCCGGTCGGCCGGGAACACGCACCCTGATCCGGAGGAGATGACGGTGCTCCACCTGTCCCTGGCGCCCCACCGCGGGCGCGCCGCGACGGCCGCGACCCGGCCCCGATCCCGGCCCCGCCGGCCACGGCGCGGCTTCGGACGCGCCGCGGCCGTCGTCACGGCGGCCCTGTTGACCACCGGCCTGCCCGCCGCTCCGGCCGGCGCCGACACCCCGCCGCCCACCCCCACGTCGGCGTCCCCGTCCGGGGCACCGGCCGGCGCGCCCGGAACGCCCTCGGCGACGATCGGCCCGGTCGACTACGCCGTCGCCGTCGACGAGTCCGGCAGCCTCAAGCCCGAGGACCTCGAACGCGAGCGCGCGGCCGCCGTCCGGATCGCCCTCGGCGAGGTCCACCACGCCTCGACGGTCGGCATCTTCGGCTTCGCGAGCGCCGACCAGCCGGGCCAGCACCCGGTGGACGAGGTCTGTCCGCCGACCGCCCTGGACGCCGCCGGCCGCGACCGGATCGGCGTCTGCGTCGCCGGGCTGCACAGCCGCACCCCCGCCGAGGGCCAGGGCACCGACTTCCCGAGCGCCGTCCTGCAGGGCATCAGCCGGCTCACCTCCGGTACCGACCCCGCCGTCCCCCGGGTGCTGTTCGTCCTCACCGACGGCAAGCTGGACGTCAAGGACAGCCCCGCGTACGGCGATCCGGGCCACCGGGCGGCCGCCGGCGAGGAGGCCCTGACCGCGGCGCTGGCCGCCGCCAAGGCCGCCGGCATCCAGGTCTGGCCGCTCGGCTTCGGCGCGGAGCCCGACCAGGCCGCACTGGACCGGATGGCCGCCGGCGGCTTCCAGGAGGGCTGCGTCGGCCTCCCGGGTGCCAAGCCCCGCGCCTCGGTGGTGAAGGACTCGGGCCAGGTCGGCGCCGCCCTGGAGGCCGCCTTCGCCGCCGCCCACTGCCTGCGGAGCGAGGGGGTGCAGACCGGCCGCCCGCCGGCCGACCTGCCGGTGCGGATCTCCCCGCTCGCCACCGTCGGCAGCATCGTGGTCGACAAGGGCGACCCGGCGGTGACCGCGACCTACTTCGACCCGAGCGGACGCCCGATCACCGGCGCCGGGTCCGACCCGGACTCGACGTTCGAGTTCTCCGGGCGGGACAAGGCCATCGAGTCGCTGCGCATCACCGACCCCATGCCGGGCCAGTGGCGGGTCCACCTGGACGCTCCCGAGGGCCACCGGTCCCAGCTGGCCAGCGTCAGCGTGCTCTGGCGCGGCGCCCTGAACAGCTCGATCAGCCTGACCCCGCCGTCGCCGCGGGCCGGCGAGAAGGCCACGGTGACGGTCAAGCTGCAGACCCGCAAGGGCCTGGCGATCACCGACCAGCAGGACCTCAAGGACCTCGCCGTCACCTCCGTCCTGGAGGGCGAGGGCTTCCCCGCCGTCCGGGTCGACCTGGCCGACGACGGTGCGGCCCCGGACGCCAAGGCCGGTGACGCCACGTTCACCGGCGCCGTCACCGTCCCCGCCGGTGCCACCGGCCGGATCACGGCGTCCAGCACCCTGACCGCCTCCGGCCTCGCCGCCGACCAGAACCGCCCGTTCAGCTCGGTGGTCTCCCCCGCGGTACCGCTGGTCACCGCGGCCTTCTCGCTGGACGGCGACCACCGCGTCCACCCCGGGGACACCCTCAAGGGCACCCTGAACCTGCGCAACGACGACACGGCGCCGCACATCCTGCACCCGGCCGTGACCGACGTCGCGCCCGGCCTGCTGACGCTGTCCCCGGACTCGATCACGCTGGCGCCCAAGGAGTCCCGCAGCGTCGGCATCACGCTGACCGCCGGCGACGCCAAGGCGTTCGGCCGGCTGCTCGGCCACGACGGCGTCACCGTCGGCGGCAAGGTCTCCGTCGTCGACACCTCCGACCGCGACCGGGTGGTCGCCGACAGCCCGCTGTCCGTCACCGTCACGCCACCGCCCAGCTTCCTGGACGAGTGGTGGTGGGCCCTCCTGCTGCTCGGCATCCTCGTGGTGGTCGCCGTGCTGGCGCTGCTGGTCGTGCTCCGGGCCAGGAAGACCGGGACGTCCCCGGCCGGGCTGGAGCTGGTCCTGCTGGACGGCCGCGGCCGGGAGCTCGGGAAGCTCACCGCCGACGGCGGGTCCGGCGGCTGGTACGGGTTCGAGGTCAGCGGCGTCGGCGGCCCGCACCCGCGCCTCGTCCGCCGGCCCGGCGGGACGTACCGGGTCCAGCGCAGCCAGGACGGCGGCGCGGTACTGGAGGTCCGCCGCCGCACCCGCCACCGGCTGGGCGCGGGCACCCCGGTGGAGCTCGCCGACGGCCTGAGCCTGACGCTCGGCGCGAGCCGCCGCCCCGGCCCGGGCACGCCGCCACCGGCGTCCGGCAGCCGGCCGGGCCGGACCGAGCGGACCACCCCGCTGAACGACCTCCTGTGACCCGAACCGCTGCTCCTCACCGCGACCCACGCCCACCTCGTCCCACCCGACACCCGAGCCGGCCGCACCGCGCGGCCGGATGGAGGCGGAACCCATGAAGATCTTCCAGCCGATGCTGTTCGTCGGTCTGGGCGGCACCGGCGGCCTGGTCGGCGCGGAACTCGACCGGCGGCTGCGCGCCGAGCTCTGCGGACCGGACGGCACGGCGCTGACCGGCCTCGGCGCCATGGCCCCCTACCAGCTGCCGGACTGCCTGCAGTTCGTCTACGCCGACTTCAGCGAGACCGACCTGGCCAGGCTGCCGCACGCCACCGCCGCCCCGGCGCTGCGCCCCGCGTTCAGCCGCACCTCGCGCTCCACCCACGACCTGCTGCCGAACTTCGACAGCTCGCCGGACGTCACCAAGATGCTCCGGGCCAGCCTGCCCGAGGAGACCGCCGTCTGGCTGCCGCCGCGGCAGAACGAGCCCAGGGTCACCCCGCTGAAGAACGGCGCCGGCCAGCTGCCGACCGTCGGCCGGGCCGGGCTGTTCGGCACCCTGCGCGGCGGCCTGGACCCGGTCCTGGAACCACTGATGCAGGCCATCGACGCGCTCGCCCGCTCGGGCGGGACGCTCAGCCAGCTCGGCGGCGGCCCGGTCAACGGCTGCGACGTCTTCGTGGCGTTCTCGGTCGCGGGCGGCACCGGCGCCGGCATCTTCCTGGACTACCTGTACCTGATCAACCACGCCTTCCGGGAGAAGGGCTTCGACGGCGTCAAGATCTACCCGCTGGTCGTGATGCCCTCGGCGTTCCCGGCGGCGAGCGGCGGCGGCCGGGAGGCGGAGCTGAACTCGGCCCGTGCCCTGGTCGACCTCTTCCGCCTGGTCGACGAGCAGAACGCGCCTGTCGAAGGGGCCGAACTCGGCGACCTCGACGAGGACCTGACCCTGCGCATCCGCTACCCGCACACCGCCCCGATCCGGCTGCGCACCGGGATCCTGCCGACCGCCTTCCTGTTCAACCGCACCGCCGGCATCCGCCCCGACGACCTGCGCCGCTCCATGGTGTCGCTGGTGATGTCGCTCATCGGCACCGAACTCGGGGACGGCCGGGCCGCCCGCACCCGGGCCGACGACGACTACCAGACCTTCGCCGCGAGCTTCATCAACCGCGGTGTGCAACGGGCCGCCAACTCACCGTCCGGGATCGGCCGGCGCGGGGTCTCCACCAGCCTGGTCGCCTCGATGACCGCGCCGGTCGACGAACTGGCCTCGCTGGTCTCCGGCCGCATCCTGCGCGCCTCCGTCGACCAGCTCGACGACCGCACGCACCGCCCGATCCGCGCCGCCGAGGAGCTGGTGAAGCAGATGTTCACCGACTCCGGGCTGGAGGAGCTGCTGCTGCGGCCCGTCCTGGAGGTCCAGCCGCCGGTCCCCGAGCCGCGCGGCAGCTCGGCGATCGAGGCCGGGCTGGCCGCCCGACTCGTCGACATGCAGTCCGAACTGGCCAACCTGGCACGGCAGGTGGCGGTCCGGACGGCCGAGATGGCCAAGGACTTCGCGCCCCGCCGCGCGGTCGACAAACTGCTCGCGACCGTCGACCCGTTCACCGTCCAGCGGATCGTGCGGGGCGAGCCGCAGGACGCCGACGACCTCGTGCGCCTGGGCTTCCTCGGCATGCTCGACCAGCGCACCCACACCCCGCCGCTGCCGCCCGGCACCCACGAGCAGCCGCCGCCGGTCCCCCGGATCCGGCGCCGGATGGGCGGCCTGGCCCAGCCGCGCTGGGGCGACGACGACGTCCAGGCCGTGCTGCACGCCCAGGACGCCTGGTACCGCTGGCGCAGCCGGCAGCTGTGGCACGAGGGCTGGAAGAGCCAGCAGCAGCGGTGGGAACCGACGGCCCGCGCGCTGGACACCGAGGTCGCCCGGCTCGCCTCGGCCTTCCGCAACCACGCCAAGGACGAGCCGCGGGCGTTCGCCGAACAGTCCCAGACGCTCTACGAGGACCGCACCGGCGTCTCGTACCTGCTGCCGCCGCAGCGCGACCTGAAGCACTTCTACGACGACCTGGTCGCCCGGCTCACCGCCCGCGAGGGCCTGCCCGACACCGAGGACGAGGCGGCCCTGCTGATGCGGCTGGTGGGCGGCGACGAGTGGCGCTCCGCCAACACGCTCAGCCGGCGCAACCCCGGCAGTGCCGTCGGCGAGGTCAAGGCGGCCGTCGAGGCGGGGGTCAAGCGGCTGTTCGCGGAGAGCGGGGAGCAGCTGGAGGAGCGTCCGCTGCTGCCCGCGATGGGAGTGCTGCTGGCCGCGGCGGCCGGCAGCGCGGAGGACGCCGAGCAGGTCAGCAAGGAGGCGCTGGAGCAGTTCGGCCGCAAGCTGGCGGGGCTGCTGCCGGCCGGGTTCGTGCCGGAGGGCACCGGGCCGCTGAAGGCCCTGGTGACGTACCCGCGGGTGAAGTCCGCGGACGAGGTGGAGGACTTCCTGCGGAAGGCGCTGCGGCTGCCGAAGGAGGCCCGGGCGGAGTTCCGGGGGGTCGAGACCCAGTCGATCACGGTCGTGCTGTTCCGCAGCGAGATGAGCCTCACCCAGGTGCCCGAGGCCCGCAAGATGCTGCGCCAGTGGGCGAAGGCGAAGGACCACGAGCAGTCCGAGGACGTGTTGCGCTGGCGCCAGCGCCTCGGTCACCGCGACGACTGGCTGGTCTCCACCGAGGCGGACCGCCGGCTCATCCTGCACCGGCTGCTGGCCCTCCTCTGGAACGGGCAGGTGGACGTGCTGGAGGGCCCCGACCACTCCCCCCGCGTGATCCGGCTGCGGTTGTTCCGGGAGCGCGGGGTGGACGTGCCGGGCGTGCGGCTGCGCCTGGGCGAGCAGCAGAACGGCGTCTCCAGCTGGGCCGAGCTGCTGCGCGCCTACGAGCGGTGGACGGTGCTGGACGACGAACGGACGGTGGAGGACTACTGCAGCCGGCTGATGGGGGCGCGCCCGGCGGGCCTGACCCGCTCCGCGAGCCGGCCGGACCCGCTGTTCGTCAAGCTGGTCGAGGAGATCGCGCCCCAGCAGCTGCGGATGCTCAAGTCCCGCCGGGAGTCCGGCGGGGAACGGGTCGACGGCTGGTTCCGCCCGCTGTGGCAGTTCTGGGCGGACACCCTGCCGGCCGCGCTGCGGCTGGAGTTCAACGACCAGCGGGCCGTCCAGCCGAACCTGGAGGCGCTGCTGGACGTCATCCTGCGCGGCGAACTGTCCCCGCGCGCCGCCGCGGACCTCGACGACGACGCCTACGGCGGGTCCGGCACCCGCCCCCCGGTGCGCGAGGAGGACGACTTCGGCACCACGCGCCCGGCCGACCGGCCCGACGGACGGGGGCCGGACCCGCGGGGACCCGGCGGCTGGGACCCGACGGCCGAGCCGCCGCGCGACGACCGCACCGACCGCGACACCCGCACCGACCGTGATGCGGGACGCCGTCCCGGGCGCGGACGCGGGTACGACGAAGCGGACCGGCGGGGCCGGGGCGCCGCCGGGTACGACGACGGCGCGTACGGCACGGACCGCGGCCACCACGAGGGCGGGTACCGGGACGTCGACGGCCGCGTCGGCCACGCGGACGACCACGACGACCGGTACCGCACCGGCACCGCCGACCGCTCCGACGACCGGGCCGCCGACCGGGCCGACGACCGGACCGGCGCACCGCGCCACGACGACCGGAGGACGGGCTCCGGCCGTTTCACCGACCGGGCCGACCGGCGGTCCGTCGACCGCACCGACGACCCGGCCACCGACCGGGCCGACAGCCGCCCCGCCGACCGGAGGGACGACCGGGCCTCGGAGTGGGACTGGGACCGCCCGCCCGCCCCGGCCGCGGAGCCGGGCCGCACCCGGCACACCGACCGCGACACCGAGTGGGAGGCGCCCCGGAGCGAACCACCGCGCCGGGACCCGTCGGACGAGCCGCGCGGGCGGTCCTTCTGGGAGAAGCCGGACCACCCGGGCTCGGAGCGACGGGACGGTGAGCCCGCGTGAGCGCCCCCCTGCCGCTGTCCCCACCGGTCGTCCACCTCGACCTGCGCACCGACGAACTCGCCGGCGACGACCCGGCCGTGCTGCGCAGCGCCGTCGCGACCCGGCTCGCGGCCCAGGGCCTGGCCCAGCCGCACGACCAGCGCTTCCTGGTGGTCGACACCCCCGCCGGGCTGCGCGAGCACCGCACCCGGTTCGAGCAGATCATGGGCTACCGCACGCCCGGCCGGGTGCGGGTGGTCTGCCTGCTGGTGGGCGGACTGCCCGCGTACCCCGCCGAGGGCTACCCGGCGGAGCGCCGGCTGGTGCGGCCCGCGACCCTGCGCACGCCGGAGGCCGGCCTGGTCTGGGCCGGCGACCTCCAGGCCGGGCACGGCGCCGACGACCCGGCCGGGCCGGCCGACCCGCAGGCCTTGGCGGTGCTGGTCGACCTCCTCTCCGTTACCGAACTGTTCGACGAGACACTGGAGTTGCTCGGCTCGCTGCCCGACGGCGTGGCGGCCCCGGCGCTGCGCGTGATGGAGCACGGCCTCTCCCCGGAGGTCCGCGGCCAGGCCTGGAGCGAGGCACTGCTCCGCTTCGCCGGCTCGCACGGCACCGCCTCGGGCAGCCCGACCGGCGGTCACCCCACCGTCCTCGCCGGGCTGGTCGAGGGCTCCACCACCGGCACCCCCGGGCGGCGGGTCGACGGCGGCCCGGCGTCCCGGGCGTACTACGAGGTGGTCACCGAGCTGGCCGCCGCGGAGGGCGAACTGGTCAGGCTCGGCGGCCCGGCCGGGCTGTTCACCGGCGCCGCCCGGCGCGCCCTGGAGGCCGCGCTCGGCCGGGGCCGGCAGGCGCTCGACCGGTACGGCAGCGTGGTCGGCGAGGTGCTGCGCAGTGACGGCGGCATCGCCGGCACCCAGCCGGCCGCCGAGTCCGCGACCCGGCTGGCCCGGCTGGGCATCGCCGTGGATCCGCCCACCACCACCGGCGAGCGGATCGGCGAGAGCCTGCGCGGCCTCGCCGTCGGGCTGCTCCGCGACGGACTGCCGCTGCGCTCGGTGGCCCAGCGGTTCGCGCTGCTCGCCGAACAGGTGCAGCCGCTGTCCAACGCCCCGCTCCTGGCCGAGCTGGACGGGCTGCGGGCGTCCGGCCCGTCCGACCGTCCGCTGCCGCCCGATCCGCCCGGCCCCGGGGTGCTGGCCGCGGCCGCGCTCGCCGGTGCGTCCGGCGGGCTCTGGACCTGGCCGGCGCTGCCGGCCGCGCTCGCCGTCCCGGCGCTGCTCGTCCTGAGCGTCCTGGCCACCGTGATCCGGCTGCCGGGCGGCTCCGGACGGATCTCCGACGCCGGCCGGTTCGGCCTGGCCGCCGTCCTCGGGTCCGCCGCCGCGGCCACCGCGGCCGCCCGGACCGGGCTGCCGGTCTGGGCCGGTACGGTCGGCCTGCTCGCCGGTCTCGGTCTCGCCGCCTGGCTGGTGCTGCGCAGCTGGCACGACCACGCGCAGCGGTGGGGCCTGGAGCGGGGCATCACGCCCCTGCAGGACGAACTGAACGACCTCGACGAACTGCTCGCCCGCGCCCTGCGGGAGTTCTGGGCGGTCGAGGAGCGCCGCTACTGCGCCGACGCGGCGCTGTCCGTCGTCGGCGTGCTGCGGGCCACCGCGGCCGCCGCCGAGGAGGAGGCCACCCGCGACCTCGCCGCCGAGCGGCCCGGGGCCGCCGCCGAGAGCGAGGACGACTGGCTCGGTCGCACCGCCGAGGAGGAGTCCGAGGACCCCTACCGGGGGTACGGCCGGGACGACCGGGACGACCGGGACGGATACGACGCCCCGGACGACGACTGGACGAGTGTCCCCGCCGAAGCCGACGAGGAATGGTGGGACCGCGCCCCGACACCCGACCCGCGCGGCTCCGGCGACGCCCACGGTCCCCGCGCGGCCGCGCCCACGATCACCCCGGGCGCCGGCGGACCCGGCCCGCGCTGGCTGGAGCGCGGGGAGGCCAAGGGCGGCCCGGACCTGGTGCCGACCCTGGCCGGTGACCTGGCGGACGCCGCCCTGACCGCCCTGGAGCCGTACTGGGGGGCGGTCGAACGCGGCCACGCCGGCGACGCCGCCCAGGAGCGGATCGCCGAACGGGTGCGCGAGCTGCTCGGCGTGGCGCGCGCCCACCTGCGCCGCAACGACGTCCTGACCGCCCCTCCGTTCGCGGACCCGCACCGGGCGCGCAGCGGCCCGTCCGGGCTGCTGGGCATCGACATCCGCCGGGCCGCCGACCCGATCGGCCCCGAGCAGGACGGCCAAGGCCTCCTGCAACTGAACTCGGCCGAGCAGCTGGACCTGCTCAGCCGCAACCCCGACGCGGTCGCCCTGATCCGCTTCGCCCCCGAGGCCGCCCGCGAGGGCATCGCCGGGAGCGCGGCGGACGGCCATCCGGCCGAGGACGGCCGGGAGGTGCGGACCGCCGCCGGGCGCTACGCCGGCCGGCTGCGGCTGACCGCGCTGCGCGCCGGGGTGGTCGAGACGGTCCGGCAACGGCACGTCTCGCCGTACGACGAGGAGGAGGAGCAGTGGTGAGCACCACCGGGTCCGGCACGCACCCGCCGAGCCCCGACGACCCCGGTCGCCGCAAGGGCGTCGACCTGCCGTACCTGACCCCCGCCGGGCGGCGGCGGGTCGCGGCCGCCCGGTTCGGCCCCGACCCGTCCGGCCCCGACCGCGGCGTCCCCCGGATGCGCAACGCGATGCTCGACGGCACCCTCCGGTGCGTCCAGGTCCGGGCCGCCGTCTCCGACGGGGCCGGCGTCACCGAGGCCGTCCGGGACGCGCTGGACAGCGAGGCGGCGACCGCCCTGCGCCTGCACCGCACCTTCGGCGGCACCGAGGCCGCCCGGCTCTTCCCCGTGGTGATCGGCTACGACCTGGACGTGACCGAGCCGTTCGTCCTCTACGAGCCGCCGCGCGGCAACCGGGCCGACCGGCTGCACAGCCTCGCCGGCACCCAACTGCGCACCATCGAGCGGGACCTCGTCGACGCCGCCGCCCTGCTCGCCGAACTCGGCCTCGTCCACCAGGGCCTCACCCCCTCGACGGTCCGCTGGGACGGCCGCTCCGTCCAGCTGTGGGGCCTGGACGCGGTCGCCCACACCGGCCGGCCGCGCACCCCGCGCGGCCCCGCGCCGTACGCCTCCCCCGAACTGCGCGAAGGCACCGGGCACAGCGACCCCCGCGACGCCCTGTGGAGCACCGCCCAGGTGATGTACCGCCTGGTCACCGGGCGGCCCGGCGATTCCGACCGGACACCGGCCGACCTGGGCGACCACCGCTCGCTCGCCCACACCATGCGGAGCTCGTTCGCCGCCCGCGCCGTCGACCGCCCCACCCCGGCCGCGCTCCTCGGTCTGCTCTCCCCCGACCGGCACGCCACCGGCCGCACCGTCGGCGGCGACGGCCTCGCCGCGCACCGCACGGCGTTCGACCACGCCGTCTCCCTGAAGCGCGCCGCCGGCGGCGACCCGCCCGGCGGCCCCGGCGCGGACGGCACACCGCACGGCCCCGGCGTCCCGGACGACGGCGCCGCCGCGCCCGCGGGCCCGTACGGGACGCCGGGCACGGCGGGGGCCGACGACTCCGGCGACGTGCTCTGCCCCTACTGCCTGGAGTACATCCGCTTCGACCCGAACGCGCTCCACGTCCCCGACGCCGTCCAGGAACTCCAGCCGTACGCGTTCTCCGAGCGCCAGAGCGACCGGCTGCTCGCCGACGAACTGCGCGGCGCCTTCCAGCTCTGCCAGGGCAACCAGACGACGCCGCCGCACCACATCCCGGTGCCCTACCTGAGGAACGGGCGTCCGCTGACCGTCGCCATGATCGGCCAGTCGAACACCGGGAAGAGCCACCTGCTGACCCAGATGATCGCCGAGATCGCCGACGACCGGCTGAAGCCGTACGGCGTCAGCTGGCAGTCCGTCAACCCGGAGCAGCACGCCAGCTTCCTCAACGACCGCGTGGTGCCGCTGCGCGACGGCAACGTGATCGCCCACACCGCCGGACTGGGCGACAGCGAGTCCGCCCGCTTCGTCGAGTCCCTGCTGATCACCGACGCCCGCGGCCGGGTCCGCCCGCTGGCCTTCTTCGACCTCGCCGGCGAGGACCTGCTGCGCACCGACGCGCTGCTGCGCTTCCTGCTCGGCATCGACGCCCTGGTCTTCGTCGTCGACCCCACCCTGGCCATGCCCCTGCCCCAGCTCGACGAGATCCGCACCGCGCTCGACCTGCACGTCAGCCGGGACGGCGACCCCGCGTTCGCCACCGCCCTGGACCGCATCCCGCGGACCGGCCCGTACCTGACCGTCCCGTCGGCGGTCGTGGTCGCCAAGGCCGACCTGCTGCGCTCCGAGCCCCCGGTGGACCGCTGGCTGACCGAGCCCGGCACCGTCCCCCTGAGCCGCCGACGGCTCTACGAGGAGAGCCGCGACGTGTACGCGCTGCTGCACCGCCACGCCGGAAAGGCCTGGCTGCGCCCCTTCGACACCGCCCTGCACTGCACCATGCACATCGCCTCCGCCACCGGCGGCCGGCAGGAGGACAGCCGCTACCCGCGCGGCGTCCGGGCGCAGCGGGTGCTGGAACCGCTGATCTCGCTGCTCGCGATGCACGGCATCATCGAGCTGGCCGACGGCCCCACCGGCCCGGAGGTGGCCCGATGAGCGCCGGCGGCCCGGAGGAGTCGGTCGACCAGGTCGTGTTCCGCTGGAAGGGCAACCAGGGGCGCCGCAGCTCCGGCATGGCCGCCACTGCCTGGTCATGCTCCCCGGAGCGCGCCGACGACCTCTCCCGCGAACTCGCCCCGCTGCTCCGGGTGGACGGCGCGGCGCGGCCCAGCCTGGTCCGCACCCTCACCAAACGCGGCGAGGCCGCCGTCATCCGGCGCTGGCCGACCACGGACGCGGGCGGGCGGCCCAACACCGCCTGCCACCTGCTGCTCGGTGACCAGGACCTGCTCGGCCCCCGGCTCGCCCTGGCCCTGTACGGCTGGCCGTTCGGCTCCCAGGAGTTCGCCGAGACGACCACCGGCCGGTGCGGCCGGGTCGAGTACGCCCTGCTGGCGGACACCGCCAAGGAGGCCTGGCCCGACACCCCGAGCCGGATCGGTGAGGTCACCGACGCGCTCACGGTCGCGGTCGCGGCCCTGCTGCGCCGCCCGGGAGCCCGGCTGTCGCTGCGCGCCGACTCCCTGCCCGGCTGGCCCGACCGCAACCGCTCCGCCGCGGTGATCAGGGGCCTGTACGAGATCTTCGGCCGCGACTGGCTCGGCCAGCCCTGGACCTTCGCGACCTACGACGTGACGGACCGCCACGACCTGGCGGTCACCTGGGTCACGGACTGGACGACCGACGCGGGCCACCAGGGCGCACGGTCGCGGGTCGACCCGCGGCGGTCCGAGAGCGACTTCGCCCACACCCTGGCCGCCCGGATGGTCGAGCTCGTGCTGGAACGCCCCGTACGGGCCCCGGGGCTGTCCGAACTCCACGCGAACGACCTCCGGGACGCCGCGACCCTGTCGACCGCCGAACGCCTGCGCCGGCTCTCCCACGTCCTCGGCGTCGACCGCGGCAGCCGCCCGCGGCCCGGCCGCACGGAACCACCCCGGCCGGAGGACACCCGGCCCGGCCGCCGCGACGACGACCGCCGGCCCACCGCCGACCACCGGCCCGCCGAACACCACCCGCTCGACCACGGCCCACTCGACCACGGCCCGCTCGACCACGATCCCGAGCCGCCGTCCCCGGCCCCCGACGGCAATGCCGACCGCCACGACGACTCCGACGACTCCGACGACTCCGACGACCGAGGCGTCTACACCGACCCGCCCGCCGACCACCGCCCGCCGCCGTCCCTCCGGACGCTGCGCCGGGAGCTCGACGACCCCGCCCCCACCAAAGACATCCTCCCCCGCCTGGTCGGCCTGTCCACCAGCATCGGTGACGGGCCCCTGCTGGACCTGCTGCGCGAGGAGGACCTCTCCGGCACCGCCACCAAGCGCCTACTGTTCGTCCTCTGCATCCTCACCGGCTCGCGGCCCCCGGAGGACTGCCACCTGCTCTGCGCCGAGGTCCTGCGACAGCAGCTCTACCTCTACCGGTCCGACCGGGCGCCCCAAGGCGAGCACGACGCCCCCGACGACCAGCTCGTCGAACGCGCCGCCTGGCTGTTCGGCTGGGCCGTGGCCCCGTACACCCGGGAGCCCCGGCACGAGCAGGCCCTCGTCACCCTGTTCGACCAGCTCCAGCGCGACAGCTCCGCCGTCGAACAGGACCTGCTCCGCCGACTCGTCCCCCCACCCGAGTCGAACGACCCGGCGCCCGACCTCCCGACCCGGGTCTGGCAACGACTGGTCTACCCGCCCCCCGCCACCCCACCCCGCGCCCAGCCCCAGCCCCAACCCCAGCCACAACCAAAGCCACAGCCACAGCCACACCCCGAACCGGAAACCCCTCCCCTCTCTCCCACCCCACAGCCACCCACCAGCCCCCCGCCCGCACCCACCGAACCCGACCCCCCGCCGATCACTCCACCCCCCGGCCCCCGCCACGCCACCCCACCGAGGTCCCCCCACCCCACGACCCCACCGGACCCCCAGACCCGCAACGTCCGCCTCGTCCTCGGCATCTCGGCCGCCCTGATCGCCATCCTCGTCATCGCCCTCGCCCTGGCCTGACCGCCCGACACCCACGACCCAGCCGACCCGACGCACAGCGGCGCGGCCCCAGGAGCCCGCGCCGCCACCGGCCCCGAGCCCCAACCGCCCTACGCACCAGGGCTCCTGGGCCCACCCCCTCGACGCGCCCTCGGCCGGCGGGCGCCGTCGGCAGCGATGCCGCAGCGGCTTCCGCACCTGCGGGTCCGGCCACGAGGCACTGGAGCGCGCCGTCGAACGCGAGCGCACCGGATCGGATCGGATCCCGACGACAACCTGACGGAGGCCGGATACCCGACCGGTCGGCCACCGACGAGGAGGACGTGCTCAGTTGCGGGAGCTGGTCAGCGGCACGTCCCGCGAGCAGCGACTTGCTCGCGAACCGGACGTGCCCAGGAGTGCACCGCGGACTTCGGATGAACGCCCACTGCGAGCGCGTCATCGGCAGCATCCGCCGCGAAGGCCTCGGCCGCGTCCTCGTCGAGCGGCACAGGTCTGCGCTAACTGCTCTGCCCGAGGACCTTTTCCAGCGACGCCAGGGCCGACTCCAGTTCCTCGCGCGTGATCGTCAGGGGTGGGGCGAGGCGGATCGTGGCACCGTGGGTGTCCTTGACCAGGACGCCCTCGTGCATGAGCCGTTCGCTGATCTCACGGCCCGTCGCGATGGCCGGATCGATGTCCACGCCCGCCCAGAGCCCGCGCGCCCGGAAGCCCGTGATCCCCCGCCCGGCCAGGGCGGCCAGGCCGGTGTGCAGTACGGTGCCCAGCTCGGCCGCACGGCGCTGGAACTCCCCGGTGGCCAGCAGGTCGACGACGGCCGAACCGACCGCCGCGGCCAGGGGGTTGCCGCCGAAGGTGGAGCCGTGCTCGCCCGGGCGCAGCACGCCGAGGACGTCGCGGCGGGCGAGGACTGCGGAGACCGGGACGATGCCGCCGCCGAGGGCCTTGCCGAGGAGCAGGACGTCCGGCACGACGGATTCGTGGTCGACGGCCAGGGTGCGGCCGGTGCGGCCGAGGCCGGACTGGATCTCGTCGGCGATGAACAGGCAGCCCGCACGCCGGGTCAGGTCGCGGACGCCGGTGAGGTATCCGTCGTCCGGGATGACCACGCCCGCCTCGCCCTGGATGGGTTCGATCAGCACGGCCGCCGTCGTCTCGTCGACGGCTGCTTCGAGCGCGGCGAGGTCGTTGAAGGGAACGACGCGGAAGCCCGGGGTGAAGGGGCCGAATCCGGCCCGGGCCGTGTCGTCGCTGGAGAATCCCACGATCGTGGTCGTGCGGCCGTGGAAGTTCTCGGCGGCCACGACGATCGTCGCCCGGTCCCTGGCGACGCCCTTGACCTCGTACGCCCACTTGCGAGCGACCTTGATGGCGCTCTCCACCGCCTCGGCGCCGGTGTTCATCGGCAGCACCATGTCGAGGCCGGTCAGTCGGGCCAGCCCCTCGGCGAAGCCGGCGAGGCGGTCGTGGTGGAAGGCCCGCGAGGTGAGGGTGAGCCGGTCGAGTTGGTCGTGCGCGGCCGCGGTCAGCGCCGGATGACGGTGGCCGAAGTTGAGGGCCGAGTAGCCGGCCAGCAGGTCGAGGTAGCGGCGGCCTTCGACGTCCTCGACCCAGACGCCCTCGGCCCGGGCGACGACCACGGGCAGGGGGTGGTAGTTGTGCGCGAGGACCGGCGCCTCCGCCCTGATCAGCTCGGCCGACGAGTGCGGTGCGGGGGTGGTCCGGTGGGTTCCGGTGGGGGTGGTCATGCGTGGATCTCCTGGGTGCAGCACTTGATGCCTCCGCCGGCCTTGTGGAATTCCGAGAGGTCGACGGGGACGGGAACGTAGCCGTGGTCGGCGAGCCGGCCGATGAGGCCTTCGGCTTGTGGGGCGACGAAGACGTGGCGTCCGTCCGAGACGGAGTTGAGGCCGAACGCCAGGGCGTCTTCGAGGGTGGCGATCACCGCGTCCGGGTAGAGGCGCTCCAGTGCCGCGCGGCTTTCGGGGGAGAACGCGTCGGGGAAGTAGGCGATGTTCCGGTCGTCCAGGACGAACAGCGCGGTGTCCAGGTGGTAGAAGCGGGGATCCACCAGGTGCAGGCTGATCGTCGGCAGGCCGAAGAACTCCTGCACCTCGTGATGGGCCGCCGTGGTCGTCCGGAAACCGGTGCCCGCCAGGATGAAGGGGCCTGCCGGTACGAGGTCGCCCTCGCCCTCGCACACCGCTTCCGCCTCGGTGACGTCGAAGCCCGCCGCCTTGAACCAGTTCCCGTACGCGACGGACTCGGGCCGGCGCTGGGGAGCGTGGAACCGGGAGCCGAAGACCCGGCCGCCCAGGACCAGGGCCGCGTTGGCCGCGAACACCATGTCGGGCAGTCCCTCCGTCGGGTCCACCGTCTCCACGGTGTGGCCGTGCTCGCGGTAGGCGCGGATCAGCGTTTCCCACTGGGCGCGGGCGAGGGCGCGGTCGACCCGGGTGTCTTCACGCATCCACGGATTGATGGCGTACCGCACGTCGAAGTGGGTGGGTTCGCAGGTCAGGTAGCGCCGGGGGCGCACACCGTTCGTGGACGCAGAGTGGCTCGTGGGCACAGAGAGGCTCGTGGGCACAGAGGGGTCCTCCGCTTCCGATGAGTGACGATCAGGGGATGCCCCAACGGTAGGAACCCACCGCGCCGCACGACAAGGCGCAACAGCTGCTCGAATGCGCCGGAACGCTGCGTGATGCCAGCGATCAGCGCACGTTCGTTGCGCCCCGGGGTGCCGGCTGGCCGATCCCGGCTTCCGGGCTCTCCGGCAGCAGGTGGGTCAGCACCAGGCAGCTGATCGTCTTGCGGACGAACGGCTCGCTCCTGATCCGTTCCAGCACCTCCTCGAAGTGCTCGACGTCGGTGGCCCGGACGTGCAGCAGTGCGTCGGCGGCGCCGGTCACGGTCATGGCAGCCGTGATCTCGGGGTGGTCGCGCACGACTTCCGCGAGGCGCCTGGGCGGCGCGGCGCTGTCGCAGTACACCTCCACGTAGGCCTCCGTGCGCCAGCCGAGGGCAGCGGGTCTGACGGTGGCGCTGAAGCCGGTGATCACGCCGTCCTTCCGCATCCTGTCGACCCGGCGCTTGACCGCGCTGGCCGACAGGCCGACCGCCGCGCCGATCTCGGCGAAGCTGGCCCGGGCGTTGTCGATCAGGGCGGTGACGATCTTGCGGTCCAGGTCGTCGAACGGTGCTGCCTGGCTGGTCATCGCGGGTCGTTCCCTCTCCTCGGCGGGCGTTCGGCCCCGAAGATAGCCGGAACACGATGCCGGCACGGCTGCCGAGCGGGAGGCCACGGACGCGTGCCGGGCCGCTTGCCCCGACCGGCAGATCGTGCCGATCGACGCCACTTCGATCATCAAGACCGCCGGCGCGATCCACGGCACCACCACGACGATCGCGAAGCCCTGAGCCCCTCCCGGCTCACTGCGGCTCCGTCCGGCCGCAGTGAGCCGGTACTCGCCGTTCCCGTGGCTGGAGAGATATCCGCCAGTCGGCACAAAAGCACAGGTCAGACGGCTTGTGCCGGGGAGTCGCCGGGTGCTGCGGGGGTAGCCGATGTCGAGGCCGACCGCCCCGGCCGTGTCCCCGCCTGCCATCCGACCGACTGCCCAGACGTGCCTGGCTGGCGGATGTTTCCCTCATTCCCGCCATGCAAACCTCGATCGTCGGCACGACCGGCACAACTCCCTGACGCGCGAGGACCTTCATGAGAACGCTCACCCACAGCAGACCCACACGGGTGAACGGCTCCCCGGCCGTCCGGGCCCGGATGTCCGAGGTCGCGTTCCACCGGTTGAGCGCCGTGCACCGCCCCGCGGTCCTCTCCTACCTCGCCAAGCGCACCTTCGGGGATCCGCAGCTGGCCGAGGACCTCACGCAGGAGACCTTCCTCCGCGCGTTGCACCATCCCGAGGTGCTGTCGTCCGACCACCGGAGCGCGCTGCCGTGGCTCTACCGGGTGGCCGGGAACCTGCTCATCGATCACCTGCGCTCGCGCCGGTACCGGCCCGTCGAGGTCGGCTTCGACGCCCCCGACACGCTCGTCGACGAAAGCGCGGCCACGAACGAGATCGACCTGCTCCTGACGGCCTGGTCGGTTCGCTCGGCGCTGGCGTCCCTGAGCGATCAGCACCGCGCCGTGGTCACGCAGGTCTACTTCGAGGACCGCTCCATCAAGGCCGCCGCCGAGATCCTCGGCGTGCCCCCGGGCACCGTCAAGTCCCGCTGCCACTACGCGCTCCGCTCGCTTCGGACGACCCTGCGAGAGCACCGGTCGGTCGCATAGCCGACCCGGCGCGATGCGTACGGCCCACCGGTGGGCATCGGGAACGCACGCCGCCGTGCCGAGAACCACACCTGCCCACACCCGCTTTCGGCTGCCCCCACGGAGGCCCCGCATGACGACGACCGACCACCCGCACGCGCCGCACCACGACCCGGTGCACCACCCTCCCCGCCCGGCGGAGGGCAGGCGTGAGCGCCTTCATCCCGAACCGAGCGGACCGCCGGGTCTCCTGGGCCGGCTCGGTCTCCGGGCTGCCGGCCGCCTGCGGCTGGTCGCCGTGCTCTGGCTCGTCGTGGTCGCCGGGCTCGGCGCCTTCGCCCCGCAGGTGACGTCCGCGCTGGCCGGCGCGGGCTGGCAGGCCAACGGCTCGGAGTCGGTGCGCGTCCGTGAGCTCGCCGAGCAGCACTTCGACGGCAACGCCTCCTCGGCTCTCCAGGTCGTCATCGCCGCCGACCGACCGGTGGCCGACCCCGCTGTTCAGCGGGTCGTCGACCGGGCGATGGCGCTGCTGCGGGCCGACCCGCGCATCAGCGAGGTGGTGCCGCCCCAACCCGGCGCCACGATCAGCCCCGACGGGCGCACCGCGGTCGTGCTGGCCGGCGCGAAGGCCGACACCAACGCCATGGTCCGTGCGGCGGACGACCTCAAGGGTCCGCTCGGGGCGCTGTCCGGAGATGGTGTCCGGGTGAGCGCCACGGGCGCCTCCGTCCTGTGGAGCGACTTCAACGCCGCCAACCACGACGCGATGATGCGCTCGGAGATGCTGTCGTGGCCGGTGACCCTCGCGATCCTGGTGCTGGCCTTCGGTTCGCTGGTCGCCGCCGGGCTCCCACTGCTGCTGACGATGGCGGGACTGGCGGCCTCCGCGGGTGCCCTGGTGCTGCTCAACCACCTGACACCGACGTCCATCTGGGCGATGAACTTCGCGATGATGTTCGCCCTCGCCCTGGGCATCGACTACGCCCTGTTCATCGTCGTGCGCTTCCGCGGGGCGCTCGCCCGGCACGGCGCCGCCCGGCTCGCCGTCGGCGAGACCATGGACACCGCCGGCAAGGCCGTCGCGCTGTCCGGCGCCACCGTCCTGGTCAGCCTTTCCGCGGTTCTGCTCGTCCCGTCACCGGCGTTCCGGTCCATGGCGCTGGGCATCATGATCGCGGTCGCGTTCGTCCTGGCCGCGACCCTGACGCTGTTGCCGGCGGTCCTCGGAAGCCTCGGCCTCCGGGTCAACGCGGCGCCCCTGCCGTTCACCCGTCCCACGGACCCCGCCGGTTCGCCCCGCTTCGCCGGCTGGGCCGAACGACTGTGGGCGCACCCCCTGCGGTACGGCGTCCCGGCTCTCGTCGCCCTACTGGCACTCGCCGTGCCCGTGATCGGGCTCCGGACCGCCATGCCGTCCGTCACCGTCATCCCCGCGGACTCCTCCGCGCGGACGGGTTACCTGGCGGTTCAGGAGGCGTTCGGTGCCGGCGCTCCCGGCGCCCTCCAGATCGTGACGCCGATCTCCCAGGCCGAGACCGCCGCCGCGGTCCTCCGGAGCAACCCCGGGATCGCGGCCGTGATGCCGGCGACGAACGCGGCCGACGGTACCGACCTCGCGCTCATCCAGGCCGTCCCGGCCGCCGACCCCGCGGACCCCGCCCTGCGGGCGACCGTCGCCGAACTGCGCGGGCACCTGCCCCGGCAGACGCTGGTCGGCGGTGCCGCCGTCGAGAACCTCGACCTTCAGGACGTCCTGAACGCCAGGACCCCCCTGGTCGTCGGAGTCATCCTGGCGCTCGGATTCGTCCTGCTCCTGCTCGCCCTGCAAGCGCCGCTGGTCGCGCTGATCGGCACCGTCACCAACCTGCTCGCCACCACGGCCGCCTTCGGCGCCGCCCGTCTCGTCTTCCAGGACGGGCACGGGGCGGGACTGCTCGGTTTCACCCCGCAGGGCTTCCTCGACGGGTGGGCGCCGGTCTTCTTCTTCGCCATGATCTTCGCGATCGCGATGGACTACACCGTCTTCCTCCTCGCCTCGGCCAAGGAACACTACGAGCGCAGCGGCGACCCCCGCACGGCCATGGTCGCGTCGCTGACCCACTCGGGCCGGGTCGTCTTCGCGGCCGCCGCCGTCATGGTCGCCGTGTTCTTCACCTTCGCCCTCTCCGGCCCGCTGCCCCCGAAGGAGATGGGCATCGTCCTGGGCCTGGCCGTCCTGCTCGACGCCGCCCTCGTCCGGCTGGTCCTGCTGCCCGTCCTGCTCCGGCTGACCGGCCGGGCCGCCTGGTGGACCCCGGCCTGGCTCGGCAGGATCCTGCCGAGCCTCCGGTTCTCGCACGACTGACGCGGATCAGGACCGACGCGGATCAGGACCGCAGCCGAGACCCGGCGGGGCGGGAGGACGATCCCCCGGGCCTCGCGCGGCGCAACGCCGGTCCGTCCCCCGACGGGGACGGACCGGCGCCCGGCCCCGCTGCTCAGCGAGGCTGTCGCAACGTCGCCGCCACCGCGAGCCCCACCCGCGAGGACTCGCCGAGCTTCGCCATGATGCGTGACACGTGCACCTGCACCGTCCGGCGGGACATGTACAGGCGCTCGGAGATCTGCGGGTTGGAACAGCCCTCCGCGATCATGGTCAGCACGGTGCGCTCGGTCGCGCTCAGGGCCTCCCAGCCCGTCTCGCTCCTGGCAGCCGTCCGCCGGTTCCTGACGGTGATCCCTTCCTCCCGCAGGCGCTGCCGAGTGCGGCGGGCGTCCCACGAGGCGCCGAGTGCGAGGTAGCCGTCGACGGCTTCGGCCGAGGCGGCGGCGGCCCGGTCCGACAGGCCGGCGCGGGCCGACAGCACCGCTTCGTTCTCGCGGGCGAACGCCGCGAACAGCGGGCGCCCCGCCGCCTCGTACGCCGTGGCGGATTCAGCGAGCAACGAGCCGTCCGCGTCGGCCAGCCCCCGACAGAGCGCGGCGGTGCCGCGCCTGTTCGGGGACGGCTGGAAGTCGGCCATCTCCTGGGCATACGCGGCGATCGCGGCCAGGCGGTCCGAGCGGCCCAGACAGAAGGCCATCCGGGCGGCGTCCGGGAAGAGGTGGTCGAGGTTCACCACCGTGCGCAGTCCTCCTGAGGCCCACAGGTAGGACTCGAGGAGGTCGAAGGCTCGCGCGCAGTCGCCTTCGGCGTCCAGCACCAGGGCCCGGGCCCACCAGTGCAGGAACTCCGTGTGGGAGCGCACGGGCCGGACTTCGGCCGCGTTGACGACGGCGTCGGTGTGATCGGACCGCTGGTCTCGGCGCACCTCGATCAGCGCCGCGACGGCGTGCAGATCGGGGCCGATGCCCAGGGGGTCGATGGAGTCCAGGCCGCTCTGGACGGCGACCAGGGCGTCGTCCCAGTTTCCGCGCAGGAACTCGACCTTGGCGATGGCGGACTGGTACCCGGTCAGCAGCGCCACTCCGGCCCGCTCGCTCTCGCGCGCGCCCGTGCGCAGGTGCTCGTGGGCCTCCGTCAGGCGGTCCAGGTCGGCCAGGCAGTAGGCCCGGGCCAGGTGCGGGGAGAGCTGGAAGTCGGAGGAGATCCCCGTCGCCCCGAGATTGTCGAGGGCCTCAGTGGTGAGAACGAGGGCCTCCTCGACCCGTCTGGTGACCACCAGGACCGCGGCCTGGGTCGTGAGACCGTACGCCGTCGCGAAGCCGTCGCCGCTCTCCTGCCCGTTCCGCACCGCCAGGAGCGCGGCGGCCTCCGACTCCTCCATGCGGCTCATGAAGTGGAGCGCCTGCGCCTGAACGGCGTGGAACCGGGCCACCTGGTTCTGCGGGAGGCCCTCCAGGGCGAGCGCCGAACGGACCTCCGCCACCGTGTCGTCCAGCCGCCCCTGCTCCATGAGGGCCTGCGCGAGCCACCCGCGCACGGTACCCGCACGATCGATCGGGAGGGGCCGTACGAGTGCGGCTCGGGCGGCGTGTTCGGCCTCGGCCGGCAGACCGGCCCAGAGCAGTGCCCGGGCGAGTTCGACGTCCAGGTCCCGGACGTCGTCGCCCGCGGTGGCGGTGGCACGGCGCAACAGCTCGACCGCGAGCGCCGGTGCCCGGACCAGGAGCGGATCCAGCGACGCGCGCAGCCACGCCACGTCCCTTCGGCCCATCGGCCCGGCCTCCAGCACGTGCTCCGCGACCCGCTCGACGGGCGCGCCCGCCTCGGCCAGGCAGACCCCGATCTGTTCGTGCAGAGCCGTCCGGACCGCCTGGGAGTGGCTCTGCACCACGGCCCGTCGGATCAGGTCGTGCCGGAACGCCAGCCCGCTCCCACGCTCCTCCAGCACTCCCGCCGCGAGCGCCTCCACCACCGGCTCCACCAGGTCGGTGGCCGGGAGCCGGAGGACGGCGGTCATCTCGGCCGCACTGAAGGCGCGGCCGAGCAGTGCCACCACGCGGAGCATCTCGCGGGTCGGCGCGCTCAGGGTTTCCAGCCGGTGGAGGACCGTGGCACTCAGCGAATCCGGTACCAGGGGTGTCTGCGCGCTGATCTCGGCGGTCGACCCCCGGAGCTCGATGCGGCCCGTGCCCGACAGGTCCCTGACCAGCTCCGTCACGTAGAGCGGATTGCCGGCCGCGCCCGCGACCAGGGACCGCAGCCGGTCACCCGGAAGGCCGCCGGCGAGGTCGGCGACCAGGGCGGCGACCCCGGCGTCGGCAAGGGGAGCGAGATCGGTCGTCGGGACGCCGGACTCCTCCAAGTCGCGCAGCAGTCCGGTGATGGCGGCACCGTCCGGCGCGGGACGGCACGTGACCAGTACCAGGAGGGGCAGCTGGTCCAACGCGCGTGCCAGGCGACGGACGACGGCCACGCTGGCCAGGTCCGCCCAGTGCAGGTCGTCCAGCAGCAGGGCCAGCGGCTCGGCCGAGCACCAGTCGTCCAGCGTCGAGAGGATGGCCTCGGCGATCAGGAACTCCTGGCCGACGGCCCCCGCCGGTGCACCGACCCGCTCGTCGCCCCGGAGCAAGCTGCGGATCCGGGCGACCCCGGGGTGTTCCGCGGCACCCACGTCGAGGCACTCGCTCAGCACGGCGAACGGCACCGACCGGTCGATCTCACCGGCCTCACCGCGCAGGACCGTGATCCCGGCGGACCGGCACAGGGCCTCGGCGAGGTCGAGCACGGCCGACTTCCCGATGCCCGGCTCACCACGGAACACCATCGCCTGGCCCGTGCCCGCCGCCAGTTGTCGAACCATGAGCTCAAGGCGCGTCCGCTCGGCTTCACGGCCCTGAACCGTCACTGCCATCCAGCTTCACTTTCCCCGTCGCCCGGCCGTCACAGCTGCTCAGCGCCTCGGGCCGGCGCTCGCCGGGCCATCCCGGTGCCGGACAAAGTATCCCAGACCGCCGGCGGACACCCGGACTCCGGGAACGGAGGCTCGGGACCGGCCGACATCTCGCCGGTGCGTCGTCGACGATCGCCGATGCGATAATCCCGCGAATGAGAACCAGCCGGGCGGGAGCGGTGCCGATCGGCCTGAGGACCGAGTCGTCGCAGCTCGACGAGGTACTGTCCGGAGCCGCAGCCGGCCGGGGCCGCGCCGTCCTGATCCGCGGTGAAGCCGGGAGCGGAAAGTCCACCCTGCTGGGAGCCTGCGCCGACCGCGCCACGGAATCGGGCTTCGCCGTGCTCCGGGGCGCAGCGAACGAGTCGGAGCGGTACTTCCCGTTGGGGACGTTCCTGGACCTCCTGGAACGGGACCGGCCGTACTCCGGGCAACTGCGGGCGGAGTACCGGGCCGCGGTGGCGGCCCCGGCACGGCGCACGGCCGCCGGCATGACGGATCCGGTGTCGGCTGCGGCCGGGCGGCTGTTCCAGGTGGTGGAACGGCAGTGCGCGACGAGCCCGGTCCTCGTCGTGGTGGACGATCTCCAGTGGGCGGACGAGACCTCGGTGGCGCTCTGGACGCGCCTGGCCCACCATGCCGAACGGTTTCCGCTCATGGTGGCGGCAGCCGTCACGCCCGGCTCCGGAGGGGAAGCCGAGGCCGCCGCGGCGAGGGCGCTACGACACTGCGGCGGTCTCGTCGTGGATCTGGAGCCGCTGGTCCCGGACGAGGTGGCGGCCCTCGCGGTCCGTCGACTGGGCGGCCCGGTGGGGCCGGCCCTGCTGGAAGCACTCGGCGGGGCCGGTGGCAATCCGCTCCACCTCACCGAGATGCTGGCCCTGCTGCACCGCCAGGGCGCTTTGACGAGGGGGCCGCACGGGTTCGAGGTCGCACCCGACCACGGCGACCTCTCGCTCGGGACGGCGATCACCGACCGGATCCAGCGGCTGTCCGCCGAGCTGCGCGCGGTCCTGCGGATCGCCGCCGTACTGGGCGCCGAGTTCCGGCCGGCCGATCTCGCCGCGGTGTCGCGCCGTCCGCTCGTCTCCCTCGTTCCGGTGCTTGAGGAAGCCCTCGCCGGGGCGGTGCTGGACCCGGTCGGAGAGCGGCTCAGGTTCCGTCACCAGCTGGTCCGGCAGGCGCTCGTGACGAGCACCCCGACGGCTCTGCGCGGGGCGCTGCACCGCCAGGTGGCGGAGGCGCTCGACCTGACCGGTGCACCACTCGACCAGGTGGCCGGCCACGTGGCCCAGGCCACCTCCGCGGCCACGGACCCCTGGCTGCACGGATGGGTGGCACGCCACGCCCGCGAGCTGGTCACCCGCTCGCCGGCCACCGCCCTGGAGATCCTGACCCGAGCCGACGCCGGGGCCGGTCGGGAAGCCGACCGGACCGGCCTGCGGCTGTGCACGGCCGAGGCACTCAACGCACTGGGCCGACCCCACGAGGCCGAGGTGATCGCGCGCCGGCTCCTGGCCGCACCCTCCGTCGGACCCGAGGCCGCGGCCGAGGCCTCCTGGCTGCTCGGCGAGGCGCTGTACGCCCGGTCGCCGACCGGCGCCGGGGCCCGGGAGGCCGCGGAGCTGGTGGCCTCCGCCACCGGGATCGACGGCATCAGCGAGCGCTCCAGGGCACGGCTGCAGGCCGAGGGCTCCTTCTACTTGTTCCGGTCGGACCGGCTCGACGAGGCCGCCGAGGCGGCGGTCGGCGCGGCGGCCGCGGGTGGCCGCTCGGGGGAGGCCTTCGCCGTCGCCTACGCCACCTGGATGCGGACGGTGATCGCCCGGGCCCGGGACGGCGACCTCGACGGCGCCGTGGACCTGAGCGAGCGTGGCCTGGCCCTGTCCGTGGACGGCGCGCATCCCCGGGTCGAACGGCTGCTCCGGACCCAACGACTCGTGATCGCCGGCCTCCGGGACCGGATCCCCGAGGCCGAGACGGAGATCACCGAACTTCGCCGCCTCGGCGAAACCCCCCGGTCGCACGGTCAGCACTCGGCGGTCGCGATCGCCGCCCAGCTCTTCCGCACCGGACAGTGGGACGAGGCACTCGCCGAGATCGAGCATCTGGCCGCGTCCGAGCACCTCGCCGGGGAGGAACTCCCGCCCGCCGCCGTCCACGTACACGGCCTGGCCGCGTTGGTGGCCGGCCTCCGGGACGACACGTCCGCGTCCGAAGCACGGCTGCGGCTCCTGCGGAACCACCCGTTGCACACTCCCGCCGACCCAGGCGCAGCACAGTGGCTCGCGATGGCGCGTTCGATCGCCGCGGAACGTGCCGGACGGCCGGACCAGGCACTGACGGCCCTGCTGCCCGTCCTCGACCGGCAGATCGCGACGGAACCGGAGGACCGGTTCGCCTGGCTGCCGGCCGTCGTCCGGCTGGCGTTGGCGGTCGGTGACCGAGCGACCGCGGAGACCGCCGCGGCCGCGGCCGCGGCCACCGGCACGGTTTCGTCCCGAGCGCCTCGCGTCGCCTACTGGGAGCACACCGCCGAACACGCCGCCGGACTGCTCGATGCCGATCCGGCGCCGCTGCTGGCCGCCGCCGACTACTACGCGGCGTCCTCCCGTCCGCTGCGACGGGCGAACGCCCTGGAGGACGCGGCCGAGCTGCTGGCCCGGCAGGGGCGTGCGGCGGACGCCAGGCGCCGACTGGACGAGGCCGCGGCCGTCTACACCGGACTCGGCGCCACCTGGGGGCTCCGGCACGCACAGGCCCGGCTGCGCGCGGCCGGGCTGCGCCTCGGCGCGCGCGGCCCCCGGCCGCGGGCCGCCTCCGGCTGGCAGAGCCTGACACCGACGGAGCTGCGCGTCGCCCGGGGGATCGCCGACGGCGGCTCCAATCCGGAGATCGCCGCCGAGTTGATGCTCTCGACCCGGACGGTCCAGACGCACGTCTCCCACATCCTCGCCAAGCTCTCCTTCCGGTCGCGGGTCGAGATCGCCGCCGAGGCCGCCCGGCAGAGCCGTGTCGGTCAGGAGGCCTGACGAGCGCGGGGAAACACGCCGTGCGCGGCGCCCGTGACCGGCATCACGTTGAACCTACGGCCGAACACCGTCGTAAGGCTTCGCGTGGAAAAGAGCACTGTCATCACGGCCCTCAGGAAACCGTTCGGGCTGATCGGCCGGTCCCGCCGGAACAAGCCGGGCATGTATCAGGACGCCTCGGGCGGGAGCAAGACGACCGGACGCACGGCTGCCGACCGGTCCGACGCAGAGGCACCGTCGGGCGCTGCCATGGCGCGCCTGACCCGGATCCGGCACGGCCTCATCGGTGACGGCGACGTGCTGCCGGGCCCCTACGGGCCGCGGCGCATCACCTACGCCGACTACACGGCCTCCGGGCGTTCGCTGGACTTCATCGAGGACTGGCTCCGTGCGGCAGTCCTCCCCCGGTACGCCAACACCCACACGGAGAGCTCCGCCACCGGTCTGCAGACATCCAGCCTGCGCGAGGAGGCCCGCGAGCTCATCCACCGCGCGGTCGGCGGCACCGACGACCACGTCGTGCTCTTCTGCGGCTCGGGAACCACGGCCGCGGTGAACAAACTCGTCGGCCTTCTGGAACTGCAGAGCCCGGTCGGGCCGGCCGAACAGCACAGCCAGGCGCACGCCATGGCAGCGGAGCAGCGGCCGGTCGTCTTCGTCGGCCCCTACGAACATCACTCGAACGAACTGCCCTGGCGGGAATCGATCGCCGATGTCGTGGTCATCACGATGGATTCGGACGGCCGGATCGACGAGGACGATCTGTGTACCCAACTCGCCCGCTACGCGGACCGGCCACTACGCATCGGCAGCTTCTCGGCAGCCTCCAACGTGACCGGCATCCTCACCGACACCGACCGCATCGCCTCCCTGTTGCACGCTCACGGAGCCCTGTCCTTCTGGGACTTCGCGACGGCGGGGCCATACCTGCCGATCCGTGTCACCGAGTCGGCACCGGGCCGCATCGATCACAAGGACGCCGTCTTCCTGTCACCCCACAAGTTCGTCGGAGGCCCGCAGTCCCCGGGAGTGCTCATCGTTCGGCGGAGCCTGGTCCGCAATCGGGTACCCACCATGCCGGGCGGCGGCACCGTGGCCTTCGTGGATCCCCGGCATCAGTACTACCTCGACGACGTGGTCGCCCGGGAAGAAGGCGGCACGCCGGCCATCGTCGAGTCGATCCGCGCCAGCCTCGCCTTCGGGGTCAAGGAGATGGTCGGCACCGAGCTGATCCACGCCAGGGAGGAGCGATCCTGGAACGCGGTCCTGGCCCGCTGGCAGAACAACCCGAACATCGTCATCCTCGGTGCCACCCACGTGCCGCGCCTGCCGATCGTCTCGTTCCTGATCCGACACGGCGACCGCTACCTCCACCACAACTTCGTGGTCGCGCTCCTCAACGATCTGTTCGGCATCCAGGCCCGCGGCGGCTGCTCCTGCGCCGGCCCGTACGGGCACCGTCTGCTGGGGATCGACGACGACCATTCGGCGGCGCTGCGCGACGAGATCGTCACACAAGGCCACGAAGGCATCAAGCCCGGCTGGACGCGAGTCAGCTTTCCGTACTTCATGTCCGACACCGTCCGGGACTTCATCGTCGACGCGGTCGACTTCATAGCCACGGACGGTCATCGCCTGCTCGCCGACTACCGCTTCACTCCGGACGCCGGCCTCTGGCGCCACGAGGGCGGCCCGGCGGAAGCCCCGCTGAGCCTGGCCGACTTCCGCTTCCACACCCTGGACGGCCCCGACCGGAACCGCGCCGACAGACCGGCCCGCCACGGCGAGAAGTCCCTGGCGGGCTACCTCGCCCACGCACGCCGCCTCGTCGCCGACCGCCCCGGAGGCATGGCCGAAGGCCACCTCGACCTTCCCGAAGGCTTCGAGGCCCTCCGTCACTTCCCCATCGCCGAGGCCTGCTTGCAGCCACACCCCGACGCCACGGAAGCCCGCTGAACCAGCGGGTGGGCCCGTTCGCGCACCGGACATCGCCGAAGGCCGGACGAGGCGACCGCGCGAGGCCGGGCCGAACCGATCGACGCCGCCCGCCCTGGACCAACCTTCGGTGATCGCATCCCAAAACGCTCCGGAATCGCCGGAGCAACCGGGGCGCAATTCAGGGCCCATCTCGTCCGCTCCGTACAACGCCCGATGCCGCCTCGTGGCACTCAATCCGTGAGAGCCCCGTGAGAGGTGCGCGAGCCGCTGTGAGTTGTCCCGCCGCGGCTCGGTTGTGAGCGGATGCCGACGACCCGACCATTGCCGGCCCGACCCGACCGGTCCTCGACAGCCTGCGGAGCAGTCTCCACCACCTGCGCCGCTTACTTCACCACTGCTGGACGCCGGCACAACCCACCCTCCGCCGAACCATGGCGCACGGCCCCGCCCCGCAAAAAGGCCGTTCCCCGCATCGCTGCGGGGAACGGCCTTCCGGTCTGCATGAACATAGCGCCGACCGGGGCAACAGGATCTGAATCCACGCCCCCCCTGACCCCGATTCACCCTGTGATCTCGCCCGCCGAAGAGGCGGACATTTTTTCGACCACGAGTCGCAGAGCCAGGAATCCTGCCTCAGTGATCCGCATATTCGCCTCCTCGCGATCGTCCTACCGGTAACTTCTCCCGGTAATTTCCAGGATACTCCTCAATACGGGAATTCGAGCCCGCCGTGCACATGAGTTGATATGTGAAAATTCCCTCGCGTGACGTTTGAGCAGCAAATCCACCCGAGAGATTTCCTGCGCCTCACCTCACAGTCGCAGGATCCATCCTGGCCGAGGTGCCGCAAGAGGGTGAGGGCCGGCGTCGTGCGGGGACAGGGAAGTGTCGGTGAGTCGCACGCCGATCCACGTGGAGGCCAGGCGAGGAAGCCGGCCGACGGAGAGGACCGCTGCGGGCAAACCGGGGTGCCCGTGGCGGAGTTCGAGACGAAGGTCGACCAACGGCAACCCGCCGACCGCCCCTGCTCACCCCGAAATCCGGGGCTGCGGCCGGAGTACGGTGGAGGAGTGCATCGTCCACGGTCTGCGGCCTACTGCCGTGCCCTGGCGGCAGCTCGAGGCCGTCCGCAAACGAGCCCAAGGCAGGCGAGGCCTCCGCCGCCGAGTGACTGGTGACAGCGGCGTACGACCCGGCCGACACGCGCACCGGCACCGACCGCCTGACGGCCGCGGGCACGCCGACCGCAGACCCGCGGGCAGGCGGACGACGCCGTTCACCGAAGGACACACCACCGACGATCGCCGGCCCCGACCCTGGCCGGCCCCCGCCGCCCGCGGCCGGTCCGGCTACTCGCGTGACCACTCGGTCTCGGCCTGGGGCTCGCCGATCGTGTGCCGTCCCTCCCGGACCCGGACCCTGATCGCCCGCGGCCAGGAGCGGGCCTGGAGAGCGTACGGACGAACGCGTCCCGCAGGTCGATGCCCGGGTCGGCCCGAGCTGTCTGCAGGTCGCCCGGCCCAGGAGCCGGGTCAAGAAGGCGCCGGCGATCGGCACCGACGGCGTACTGCCGGCCGAGGACGAGGCGGCGATCTTCGCCCACTACGAGCCGGACTACGCGCCGGGCGCGGGCGGTGAACGCCGCCTGACCCGCCGATAGGACCCTCGCAAACCGAAGGAGACCGAAGATGGCACTGGTGCTGTTCCTGATCATCCTGGCGATCGTGCTCGGCATCGTCGGCGTGGCCACCCACGGCCTGATCTATCTGCTGTTCATCGGCATCGCCGTACTGATCATCGCCATGGTCATTTCCGCCGTCCGGCTCCGGCGCGGCGGCCGCTCCTCCAACCGCTGAGACCCGCCGGAAGTCTGCCGATCAGTACGGGGAACCGCTTCGCAGCAGGTGCCTGCGACGCGCCGAGTCGGGGCCGCCGGTCCTGGACCCGGCCCGGACCTCGCCTGGACCGTCCTGGACCTGTCCTGGACCGGGTACCGGCGAACTGCCCTGCACGAAGGCACCAGGCCGGCCGGCACCCGTGTCCGGACAGGGCGAGGGACGCACGACCCTCCGCTCCGAGCACGAGGCAGCCCGGCGTGCGCCTTGATCCGACGGGGGACGCCATGCGTAACACTGTGTGCCGTGTCGGATACGAGTAGGGGTGGCAAGGACGGCGCGCAGGGGGGCGGCGCGTCGAGCCCCGACGCCCTGCTGTCGGCGCTCGACGCGGAGCAGCTCGGGGTGTTGCGCCGGGTGGGGCTCGAGTGGGGTCGGGTCGCCGGGGATCCGCGGGCATGGCGGCGTGCGCTGCCGGTGGATCCGGATCTCGGTCGTTATCCCGCTCCTTCGGAGATCCTGCCGGTCCGCCTCGGCCGTTTCGTACGGGTCGCCGCGGTTGGCGGACGACCGCCGGCGGTCGAGGCGACCAGCGAGGACACGCGGACTTCTCGGCTCGGCCGGGTCGGTTCCAGGGTCCGACACGTGGTGCTCGGGGCGCCGCTGAGGAGCACCGCGATCGCGCACGAGCGGATGCGCAAGCTGGTGGCGTTGCCGGTGCTCTCCGCCGACGCGCTCTCCTCGGTCGCGTACGGGCCCGAGGCGATGCTGGCCGTCCTCGTCCTCGCTGGTGCCGCCGGGTTGCGGTACTCGGTGCCGATCGCCGTGACGATCGTGTTCCTGATGCTCGCGGTCGGGGTGTCGTACCGTCAGACGATCCGCGCCTATCCGCACGGCGGTGGTTCGTACATCGTCGCCACCGCCAACCTGGGCCGCCTTCCCGGGCTGACGGCCGCTGCCGGTCTGGTGACCGACTACATCCTCACGGTCGCGGTCTCGATCGCCTCCGGGATGGCGGCGGTCACGTCCGCGGTCCCCTCGCTCGAACCCGACATCGTGCCGATCGGCGTCGTCGTGATCGCCGTGCTGCTCGCCGGCAACCTGCGCGGTGTGCGGCAGGCGGGTGCGCTGTTCGCCGCACCGACGTACGCCTTCGTCCTCGCGGTCCTCGTACTCGTCGCCGTGGGTCTGTCCGATGCGGCCGGCCACGGTTTCCACCCGACGGCGACACCACAACCGACCGCGACCGAGGGCATCAGCCTGCTCCTGGTCCTGCGTGCCTTCGCCTCCGGCTCGACGGCGATGACGGGCATCGAGGCGATCTCCAACGCGGTGCCCGCCTTCCAGCCGACCGAGTGGCGCAACGCCCGCACGACACTGACCTGGATGATCGGCCTGCTCGTCACACTGTTCGCGGGCACGATCGCACTCGTCCACCTCGACGGCGTCGTGCCCCGTGCGAACGAGACGGTGCTGTCACAGCTCGCCCATCGCACCTTCGGCTCGGGTTTCCTCTACGTCTTCACCCAGGCCGCCACCGCCGCGGTCCTGCTCCTCGCCGCCAACACCGCCTACAACGACTTCCCCCGCGTCCTGTACCTGCTGGCGCGCGACCACCAGGCACCGAGGATCTTCCTGAGGCTGGGCGACCGCCTCGCCTTCAGCAACGGGATCATCCTGCTCTCCGTCGCGGCGGCGGCGATCTACACGGCGTTCGGCGGCAAAACCGGCCCCCTGATCCCGCTCTATGCCGTCGGTGTCTTCCTCGCCTTCACACTGTCGCAGGCCGGCATGGTCGTGCACTGGTGGCGCCTGCGCGACCGCCACTGGCGCAAGAGCCTGGCCTTCAACGCCACCGGCGCCGTGCTCTCTGCGATCGTCTTCGTCACCGCCGGCATCACGAAGTTCACCGAGGGCGCCTGGTTCGCCGTGCTCATGGTGGGACTGTTCATCCTGGTGACGACACGGATCCGGCACCACTACGACACGGTCGGCGCGGCGATCGCCCTGCATCCCCATGCCGTCGAAGTCCCCAGCCGCACCATCACACCGCCGAGTTCGGGGGACGGCGCAACACGAGCCACCGCACGGACACCGGGCACCGCCCCCGGGGCGCCGCCCGGGACCACGGCCGATGCGGAGAGCGAGGAGACTCCCGAGGAGATCCACCCCCTGTCGATCGTGCCGATCGCCTCACTGAACCTGGCCGGCATGCGAGCGCTGGCCTACGCCGCCTCGCTCCAGCAGCCCGTCCTCGCGCTCCACATCAGCCCCAGCGCGGACGAGGCCCAACGCTTCCGCGAGTACTGGAACCTGTGGGGCGACCACCTGCCGTTGAAGATCGTCCTCTCCCCCTATCGCGCGATCGTCGCACCGCTGGTGAACTACATCGAGTCGCTGCACCACCAGCGCCCGGACCTCACCCTGACCGTCATCCTCCCGGAGATCGTCGTCCGGCACTGGCGCCACCGCCTCCTGCACAACCGGCTCGCGGCCAGGCTGAGGAGAGCGCTGCGCCCCCTGCCGAAGGTCGTCGTCACGACCGTCCCGTTCCACGTGTAGGACCGCGGCGGCACCGAGCAACCCGACGTGTCCGACCGCGCGCAGCGGCCCGTCCGTTTCGTCGGGCCACCGGGACGGTTCCTCGTCCGCCCTGGAAAAGCCGACCCGCGGCAAGGGCGGGCGCAACGGATGGTTGACCCCGAGCCGACCAGGGCACGGAGGTGGACATCAGGGCCCTTGGGCGGGCATGACAGGGCTCCGATGGTGGACCCGGTTGCAAAGCCGGACAATCAGGTCATGGCAGGCCTTGAGGCGAACCCCGGAACAGTGCACCTGGCCCGTGGGGCGGGATACGTCAGCCCCGGCGTTGCGCTCGGCGAGTCGGTCGGGGGCATCATTCGCATCGACGAGCACGGATGGGTGCACGTTACTCAGAAGGACGGATCTCGGGTGTCGTTCCCGCCGCATGCCGTGGAACGCATCAACTGGGACGAGCACGCTTAGAACGAGGCTCCGAGCCTCGCCGTGGGCAGAGCACGGCCGCCCCGCCGCCCGCGGAGGCACCCGTGCCGTGCCAGTGAGCACGCCGCGGGACGCATCGTTCGGCCACGGCCGGCGGCCCGCCCCCGCGAGCCGGCAGTGCGCCCCGGTGGTCGGGCCTGCCGGGGCGGGGCCGGGTCGTCGTGAGGCGAAGTCGCCTGCCACGACGCGCACCCCACAACGATGCTCCCGGTCGCGCGGGACGGCAGAGATCCAGGCGCGCGCCACTGCGCGGCGGAATATTCGTCCGGCCGATTTCCCTACGTTGTGGGGTAGCCGATCTCGGCGATGTCCTCGGCAAGGTCCGCTGGGGTCAGCTCGGCGTTGAGGGCACGGACCACGTCATCGGTGAGTGGCCGCAGAGCACAGATGTGCCGGACGGTATCCAGGTCGACTGGTATCTCGTAGTAGTCGATGGCAAAGCTCGCGTACGCCTCCGGAGATCGGTCGGCGAGGAGCCGGAACAACCAGTCGGCCCCGTCGGGATCGACATGGCCCTCCGGGAAGTCGATCTCTCCCGTCTGCCAACTCTCGTCAGTCGTCCTACGCCACAGGCAGGCCGTCACCGTCGGAACGCCGTCGTCGCTGAACGCGGGTTCCTCGACGCACGACCGGAACTCTTCCGGAACAGAGTCCACCACGCCCTGCCACACTCCCTCCCCGGCATAGGGGCTCATCGGCGACTCGTGGTCAAAGCCCCGGATGTACACACCGGCCGGCGCGAAGACGATCGAGTACTCATCACCCGAACCGTTGCGCATCGAGGCCATCTCCTCCGTCGGCGACCACCGGGCGTCGAAGGAGTAGTAGCGCGAGGACCAATCGGGACTGAGGATCGCATCCAGCATCGCCAAAGCCCGGCAGTGGTCCCGCAGGACGTCGGGATCGGGCAGGGAACGGGCGACATCGTTGACGGTCATGCCGACCATCCAAGCGGACCCCGGTGACAACCCGCACGGTCGCCGCCAAGCCGCCGCACAAGGGACGTCGGCAGAACCACCAAGACAGCAGCCCTATCCCGGGTAGCGGCGCTCTTCGAGGCGTTGACACGTCTCAGGCGGCGGCTGCGCCCAGGTAGAGGGCAGCAAGACGGGGAAGGCGACGGTGCATCTCGTCAGCGTCGTCGAAGTCGAAGTCCTCACCCATGTCGAACTCCAGCGCCATGCCCAGGTCCTGCCCCGCCCGATGGCGCTTCCACGCCTCGTGAAAGGCATCAGCGTCACCCGTCAGACGCTCGAACGCGTGGCCGGCCGCGTAGTTCACGTCCTCGTCAAAGATCACGTAGTCGAAGCCCCGGGCCGCGGCCTCGATCACTGCGGGGTGGTCCGCCAGATCATCCGGGCGAGCGGCTACCAGCTCGTACCAGTCCCGCCCGAGGGCGATCAGGCCGGCTCGGAAGTCCATGAAACTGTCGTCCGAGCAACCTCCCCCGATGAGATAGGCAGCGGCCCACACGTCCCAGCGGTACACGGCCCCGTGCACCTCGTCGAATCGCTCCTGATAGCCGAGGATCTCCTCCTGCGAGAGCCCCGCCAGCCGGTCCACCAATGCCTCGGCGAACGCTTTACCATGCGAGCCGCTGCTTTCGGCCCGCGTTACCCCGACCACATTCCAGAACCCGTCGATGTCCATGACCATCCACCCTTGCAGCAGGCTCCGACAATTGAGACCTGCCGTGTCCCGAATGACCCCCAACGCACTGCAGCGAGCCCTCACCCTGCCCGGCGACCCCGTACTGCACCCCCTCCCGCGCCAGGCCACCGTCCTCCTCGGAGAGTTGCACGCCCCCCAGGCTCGCGGCCCATCTCCGGGCCGTCCACGACTCGCCCACCGACTGGCTGACTGGGCCGAACAGCACCACCCTCAGCTGGACTTCAACCGGCACGTTCGCCCTCTTCGGCGCCGCCACCCACGACATCGGGAAGGTCCTGCACCCCGCGGAGCTTTCCTGGCCCGGCTCCGCACACGAGGGGGCCGGCCACGACCTGCTGATCGCCCGGGGAGTCACCGAGGAGCTCGCCCGTTTCGCCCGCAGCCACGCATCGTGGAACACCCCCGGCGTCAGCACCGACGACCTGCTGGTCAGCCTGGCCGACAAGGTCTGGAAGGCAAGCACGTCACTGATCTCGAACAACTACTGATCGAGCGCCTCTCCGAAGCCGGCCACCAGCGACCGTGGGAGGCGTTCGGGGCACTCGACGATGTTCCCGACCACATCGCGCAGGATGCCGAACGCAGGCTGGCGTTCCCGGCTGAGCACCCAGTCGCTCCGGGCATCGGACGAGCGCCCGAGGCACTGCCGCATGCCGCACACCTGCCACCCCTCAGCCGGCCTGGTTGGGGAACTCGGCCCCCGCCTCCGGCGACCGGCAGGGCCCCTACGGTCCGGGCTCTTCACGCTTCGTCAGACGCCCGCGGCCCGGCCGGGGTTTGCCAGAAGAACGCGGAAGGAGGCTCGGTCCGTCGGCAGTCCGGCGCTGCGCAACCATGTGATCTTGCTGCCGATGCTGCCCCGACAGTTGTCCTTGGCCGCGATGGCGCTGACGAGTCGGCGCGGAGCGTCGGTGAGGGCCGCCTCGCCGGCGTTGCCGTCGGGGAAGGCACGCAGCAGGAGCGGCCCACAGTCGCGTTCGACGGTGAAGTCGTTGGCCATTGGCATCAAGGCCAGTGCGGCGTCGAGGACTTCTTCCAGCGTGGTGGTGCGGGCGAGCAACGCCCGAAGGAGGGCGAAGCGGAACCAGCCGTCGAATTGGGGCAGGGGTTCAGCGTCGCACCAGTGGTCGGCGGTGTGCGGGTCCGACAGTGCCTCCAGAAGGACGGCGGTGGGGCGCGGGTCCTCAGCGGGGAGCGGGGCGAGGGCGGCACAGGCACGGATCGCCGAGTCCGGGTCGGTGAGCAGATCGCCGGTGTCCTGCGCCCAGGCGACGAGGGCCAGAACAGCCGCAGCACGCTCCCACCGGTCCCCGCTTGTGGTGAGAACGCGTGAAACGAATGTGAGAGGCGGTCCCCGGCGTACGGCGAAGGCCGCTTCCTCGCGAACGAGAAAACGGCCTCTGACCTGCGACAATGGGATGAACCCTTGTCGGGACGACAGGATTTGAACCTGCGACCCCTTGACCCCCAGTCAAGTGCGCTACCAAGCTGCGCCACGTCCCGTGGTCTCGGCGCCTGCAGCGAGGGCCTGGGGGGCTCTGCTGTGGGCTTCTCGACCTTGCCTCCGGTTGTCCCGGCGACGTGGAAAACAATACAGCACGTCGGGGGGTGCTCGCTGCCAGGTTCGGGGGTGGGGTGGCCCGGGGGTCAGGGGGTCGGGTGGCGGGCGTCGTAGGCGAGGAAGGCGGGGCGGCGGGCGGCGAGGAGGAGGACGGCTGCGACGCAGGCGAGGCCGCCGCTGATCACGGAGGTGGCGGGGTTGGTGAGGGCGGCGACGGTGCCGGACTCGAAGTCGCCGAGGCGGGGGCCGCCGGCGACGACGACGATGAAGATCCCTTGGAGGCGGCCGCGCATCTCGTCCGGGGCGGCGACCTGCATCATCGTGTTGCGGAAGATCATGCTGACGGTGTCGGCGCAGCCGGCGACCGCGAGCAGGACGAGGCCGAGCCAGAGGTTGTGGAGGGTGCCGAAGGCGGCGATGGCCAGGCCCCAGGCGACGACGGCGGCGAGGACGGCCGCGCCTTGGCGGTGCACGCGGCCGACCCAGCCGGAGAAGAGCGCGCCGATCAGGGCGCCCACGGCCGGGGCGGAGACCAGGAGGCCGACTGTGCCGGCGTCGCCGCCGTAGAAGGTGACCGCGATGGCGGGGAAGAGGGCGCGGGGCATGCCGAAGACCATCGCGGCCAGGTCGGCGAGGAAGCTGGTGCGCAGGTTGGGCTGGTCGCGGAGGAAGCGGAGGCCGTCGAGGACGGAGGCGCGGCCCTTGCGCTCGCCGAGGGGGCGCATGGCGGGCAGGCGCCACATCGCGTAGAGGGTGCCGGTGAAGGCGACGGTGTCGAGCAGGTAGGCGGCTTGGGCCCCGTAGGCGCCGATGAGGACGCCGCCGAGCATCGGGCCGACGGTGAGGCCGAGGTTCATGCTGACGGTGTTCAGGGCGTTCGCGGCCGGGAGCTGGTGGGAGGGCACCAGCCGGGGGATCATCGCGGAGCGGGCGGGTGAGCTGAGGGCGAAGAAGCCCGCCTGGGCGGCGACGGCGGCGTACAGGACGGCGACCAGGCCGAGACCGGCGAACGCCTGGGCGGCGAGGACGGCGGAGACGACCGCCAAGCCGGCCGAGCCGATGAGGCCGAGTCGGCGCCGGTCGACGGTGTCGGCGATCGCACCGCCGTACAGGCCGAAGGCGACCAGTGGGACGAGGGAGAAGATGCCGACCAGACCGGTCGCGAAGGCGGAGCCGGTCAGGTCGTAGACCTGGATGGAGACGGCGACGGCCGTCATCTGCTGGCCGATGGAGGAGACTGCCTGGCCGAGCCAGACCCGGCGGTAGTCGACGTTGTCGCGGAGCGGGCTGAGGTCGGCGAACGCCCGCCGGTACCACGGCGCGGCGGTGGCCACCGGGTCCGTCGGCAGGAGGCCGGCGGCCACGGCGTCGGACACCGCGGCACCGGCGGCCGCAGCGCCGCCGGTGGGGGGTGCGTCGACCGGATCAGGCCCGGGCGCGGCAGCGGGCGGCACTGCGACGGGCGGCACTGCGGCGGGCGGCTCGGCGGCCGGGGGCGTGTCCGCCGACACGGCGGGGGCGGAATGTTGATCGTTCGACATGGTTCCCCATACTCCGCCCCGCGCCCGGCCGTCCCGCACCGGGGCCCGCCCTCGGACCGCCCTCGGCCCGGCACCACGCCCACCGCGACCACGGACCCGGGCCCTGCGCCGCCGCCGGCCCGGGCAGCGTCGGTTACCGGTTGAGCACCTGCTTCTCCCCTGCCTCCACCGCGAAGTCCAGCCGGTTGCCCGGCGGCGGGAACGGGCAGATGAAGTGGTCCGAGAAGGCGCACGGCGGCAGGTAGGCCCGGTTGAGGTCGAGGACCGTACGGCCGTCGGCGTCCGGCGCCGGCAGCGTGATGAAGCGGAAGCGGTAGGTGTCGATGCCGCTGCCCGCGTCCGCGATCACTCCGGTGAGTCGCTTGCCCGACCGGCTGACGGTCAGCGTGCGGTGCTCCCCGGCCACGGTGAAGGCGATCTGCCCGGTGACGGCGAGCGGGCGCTCCTTGCCGTCGGCGTTGGGGACCACGACCGACCCGGTCTCGTCGTCGAACGGGGTGAAGACCGCGGTTACGGCCCACTCGGGCGCGTACGGGTAGGCACTGATGCCCGCGAAGGCGGCCCGACGCTGTGATGCCGGGTCGAAGACCCGCAGGGCGAGTTCGCCTTCGCGCTCGATCGGGACGAGCAGCAGGTCGCCCCGGGTCGCGGTGTCCGCGGCCGGGTCGCTGTCCGGGCGCAGCAGCACCTCGCCGTCCACCGGTCCGTCCGCGCCCGCGACGGTGATGCCGTCGTCGGACGTCGCCCTGACCCGGACGCCCTCGCCGTCGGCCCACCAGTGCCCGGGCAGGCCGGGGATCTCGGCGGGCCCGGGCTCCAGCCAGTGCGTGCCGGTGAGTGCGAGCTGGCCGTGCGGCGCGCTCACGGACGCCGCCCGGCCGTCGCTCCAGTGCTTCCAGTCCTCCGCGGCCGTCGCCGTCATCGGTCCACCCTCCCGGTCGGTCCGCGGACGGCCCGTGGTTCGGGCCGCCCTTCTCGGTCATTCACAACGCTGCCCGCACGGACGGATCATTCCCGCCGGCCCGAAGCCGCCGAAACCGCAACGCGGCGGCAACGAGGCCGACACATCGCTCGACACGGGGGCAGACACTGCGGAACACGTACCGCGGAATCCGCGCCGCCGAACCCGCACCAAGGATCGCGCGACGGGGGTCGCACGACGCGGATCCCACGACGGGCATCCCACGACGCCTACTCGGCGGGTCGCCTCAACGGCCGGAACAGCCCCTCCTGCACGACGGACACCACCAGTTGCCCGTTCCGGTCGAAGATCTGCCCGCGCGCCAGGCCGCGCGCGCCGTGCGCGATCGGGGACTCCTGCTGGTAGAGCAGCCAGTCGTCCGTCCGGAACGGCTGGTGGAACCACATCGCGTGGTCCAGCGAGGCCATGTCGAAATGCCGCTCCCCCCACAGCGGCTCGACGGGGGCGCGGACGGCGTCCAGCAGCGTCATGTCGCTGGCGTAGGTGAGGGCGCAGACGTGGATCAGCGGGTCGTCCGGCAGCGGGCCGTCGGTGCGCAGCCACACGCCGCTGCGCGCCTCGACGCCTTCCAGTTCCTCCTTGGTCCAGCGCAGCCGGTCGACGTACCGGACGTCGAAGGGCTGGCGCCGGCTGATGAAGGGGGGCAGTTCACCGAGCCGGGAGCCGACCTCTTCGAGGGCGCTGGGCAGGTCCTCGGGGGCGGCGACCTGCGGCATCGGGTGCTGGTGCTCGATGCCGCCCTCCTCGGGTCTGTGGAAGTCGGCCGTGAGCGCGAAGATCGACCGGCCGCCCTGGATGCCGAGCACCCGGCGGGTGGTGAAGGAGCGGCCGTCCCGGATCCGGTCGACCTGGTAGACGATCGGCACGCCGGGCACCCCGGGGCGCAGGAAGTAGGCGTGCAGCGAGTGGACGGGGCGCGCGTCGTCCACCGTGCGGCCCGCCGCCACCAGCGCCTGCCCGGCGACCTGGCCGCCGAACGTCCGCTGCAGCGCTTCCTCGGGGCTGCGCCCGCGGAAGATGTTCAGTTCGATCTGCTCCAGGTCGAGCAGATCGACGAGGTCGTCGACGGGGGTACCCATGAGCACGCTTCCTCTCCGGACTCCGGCCCTGCGGACGCGGACTCCGATCGAATTCTCCAGCTCACTCGAATTCTCCGGCGACCCGGGTCATTCCCGCTCACCGTGCCCGAGCCACCAGTTCACTCGAACGAGTAAACGAGTCGACGAACGGATGACGGAAACAACCGGGCCGACGGCACGACGAGAACGACGCGCCCGGGCCGTCCCGTCCCGGCACCCCCGCCTACGCCCCCAGTCCCGACTCCCGCACGGTGATGTTGAGCCGGCCCACCAGCCCCAGCTCCGGCGCCGCCGTCCCCGGGAGCGTGCGCACCACCCCGTGGTACGCGAACCGGGCCGGGCCGCCGAACACCAGCAGGTCCCCGCTGTGCAGCTCCACGTCGGTCCACGGCCGGGTCTTGGTCTCGGTGTTCCCGAGCCTGAAGACGCAGCGGTCGCCGAGCGAGAGGGAGACGACGGGGGCATCCGTGCGCTCGTCACGGTCCTGGTGCAGGCCCATCCTGGCGCCGTGCGGGTAGTGGTTGACGATCGCGGTGTCCGGCCCGTAGGACGTGGCGCCCGCGACCTCGGGCCGCGCGTCGCCGTACGCCTCCGTGACGGCCCGGCGGGCGAGGCTGCCCAGCTCGGGTGGGAACGGCTTGACGGGCGCGCCGTCCTCGGCGACCCGCCGGTACCCGTACGGGTACCAGTGCCACCCGAGGCTCACCATGCGGACGGACATCATCCCCCCGGTGGGCATCCGCACCGTGTGCAGGCCGGCCGGCGGGCGGGCCCATTCCCGGCAGGCGGCGATCAGGCGCAGCTGCGCGTCGAGGTCCAGCCAGCCGGGGAGCAGGACGGCCCCGGGGGCGGGTTCGAAACGCCCGCGCGCCCCGGGCCCGGAACCCGCCGGATCACCGGGGGTCCCGGGGGTCCCGGCCGCCCGCGGGGCACCGGCCGCCCCGGGCAGGTCACCGAACAGCTCGCCCTGGATCACCCCACCATCCTCCCGCACCGGCCCTACCCGGTCCCAGCCCCGGTCCCGGTCCCGGTCTCAGTGCCGGCCCCCGTACCGGTCCCGGTGCCGGTGCCGACGTCGTGCCCCGGGTCGGTACCGACCCCGATCAGTCCCAGGTCCCGGGCGCAGGACGGCCAGGCCCCCCACCCCTGCCGCCGGACGATCTCCTCGCCGACGGTCGTCTGCTCCCGTCGGCCGGTGTGGTCGGGCCGGTCCGCGAAGCGCAGGCCGCCGGCCTCCGCCCAGGTGGAGGGCCGGATCTGCAGGCCACCGTAGTAGCCGTTGCCGGTGTCCGCCTGCCAGTCGCCGCCGCTCTCGCAATCGGCGAGCCCGTCCCACACCGGGTCCGCGACCCGGACGGTGGCACCCGCCCGGCCGCCGCCCGCGGCGACGGCCAGCACCAGCACCACGGCGGCACCGGCTCGGGCCACGGCCCAGCCCGTACGTCCCTCACACGAATGCGGCATGACAGCCGACCCTAGGCACACCACGCACCACCCGCCACGACACGCCGACGGCCGCTCCTCCACCCGGCGGATGACCCGCGCGGGGGAGGAGCGGCCGTGGAAGCCGAAGCCGGTGGGGAGCCCGGGCGGCCGGTGTCAGCCGCTCGGGAGGCCCGGGGAGCGAAGCTTCGAAGCCTCCGCCGTGAAGCCTCAGCGCTTCGAAGCCTCAGGACCTCGGATGCTCAGCACCTCAGATGCTCAGGGCCTGACCCGGGAAGATCAGGTCCGGGTTGCCACCGATGACCTTGGCGTTGTTCTTGTACAGGTCGTGCCAGTCCACGCCCTGCGCGGCGGCGATGGAGCTCAGGGTGTCACCGGACTTGACGGTGTAGTTGCCCTTGGCCGGCTTGGCGTCGTTCGAGCCGGTCCACGCCTTGGCGTTGTTGTCGGCCTTCGGGGCGGCCTTCGGGGCCTGCGCCGGCTTGGCGGCGGCCGTCGGCGCGGCGGCGGCCTTGGGGGCGGCGTCAGCCTTCGGGGCCTGCGCCGGCTTGGCGGCCGGAGTGGCGGGCTTGGCAGCCGGGGCGGCCGGCTTGGCGGCGGCCGAGGTGTCGACGGCAGCCGGGGCGCCGCCCTTGGTCAGGCCGGCCTTGACGGAGCAGACGGGCCAGGCGCCGGGGCCCTGCGAGGCGAGGACCTTCTCGGCGACGGCGATCTGCTGCGCCTTGGTGGCCTGGTTGGCCTGCGAGGCGTACGCGGTGCCGCCGTAGGCCGCCCAGGTGCTGGAGGTGAACTGCAGACCGCCGTAGAAACCGTTGCCGGTGTTGATGGCCCAGTTGCCGCCGCTCTCGCACTGGGCGACGGCGTCCCAGGTGGAGACGGAGGCGGCGGAGGCCGAGGTGGCCGTGACGAGGCCGGCCACCGGCAGGGCCGCGACAGCGGCGCCCGCCACGACAGCCATCCGGACGCGGTTGCGCTTGGTGGCGGTGGAGGTGGTGGCAGCGGCGGTCTCGTTACGGAAGGTCATGAGGTTCCTCTCGACAGCCCCGGGCGGACATGCGGAACCAGACCCCGCCAGGGGTCGCGTTCGCTTGCCGCGTCCGTCGGACGGCCGTGCACGTGTCGGACGTGCCGCTGCCGCCCCGGCCACCCAGCCGCTCGCCGACGACCTGTTCGAGCGGTCGCGTCGGCGGGCACCTGCCACGCCCGGCGGACCGGGGGGCCGTGCGTCGGGGGTGAGCCCGGGTGGCGCTCGTTGCGCCGACCAAGAAGCTACGAGCCGATCGGTGGGGATTTCAAAACTTGAACGGTCTCCCCAGCTCAGCCAAGGGTTACCGGCGGTAAGACCCATACATTTATGACCGAAATGTCAGGTTTGGCCGTTGATTCCCAGACCAAACATCGCCGCCGCGTGACCCACCTCACCGTTTCATTCCGGCAGTCCCGTCACCGACATCGACAGATTGCGACCACGAGAACACGCGGCGCGGTCGGATCCGAGGCAATTCCCGTCAGCCTCGACGGGCACCCGTGACGCCTGACACAAGGGCCCGTTGGGCATGTCGACCTCCCCGTGTCCGCCCCCGAAGCCCCATCCGCATCCATCCGAGGAGACCCTGTGCCGCGCATGCTCGACGTCAGCGACGAGGTCCGGTCCGAGATCGGCGACGACGAGGCCGACCGCCTACTGGGCGGCGACCGCGCCCCCGACAGCTACGAGTGCACCTCCTGCCGAACCCCCGGCGACACCCACGTGGAACCCACCAGCACCGTGCTGTTCGTCGGCAACGAGACCGCCGTGCTCGCCTTCGCCCACGCCCGCTGCATCCCCTCCCAGGTCGTACCGGTCTCCGAGGAGCAGCTGGCCGGCGCCGTCCGCAGCATCAGCCAGGCCGGGCCCGACGCCCCGGAACTCGCCGTCCCCACGCCGAACGCCCCCTTCGCACCGACCCCCCCGGTGCCCGGCCCGGGCCTCCCCGCCGAAGCCGTGCCCCAGGCGCCCGCCCCCGGCCAGGCCGCCATCCTCGGCATCACCTGCGGGCTCGTCCTGCACGGCAAGGTCGGTCACGCCTCGCTGGTGGTCGAGCCCACCGGCCCGGTCGGCCGCCCCGGCAGCACTTCCGGCGAGGACGAGTTCCTCGACCTCCTCCAGGACGCCGGCTTCCAGCCCGTCACCGACCTGGACGAGACCCCGGAGCAACTCCCCGGCTGGTCGGTCCTGGTCGCGATGGGCAAGCTGCACGCGATCCTGCAGCCCGCCGCAGCCGGTGGCAGCACCGGCTGGTGGCAGGCGCACCAGCCGCTCCAGGTCACCGATGCCTGGCGGATGGCGGCGAGCCAGCTCTCCGAGGTGACCATGTACGCCGTCCCGGCCGGCATGGTCGGCCGCCAGCCCCGCGAGGACCTGCTGCGCCTGGCGCTGGAGCGGGCGGTGGCGCTGGGCCAGGTGGTCGCCGCCTCCCTCCCGCTCGCCGGCACCTGATCCGCCCCGCCCCGTACGCACCGGACGGCGGCCCCTCCCTCCACTTCTCGGGCCGTCTCCGGCGCGGACTCGCACCGCACGGGTGCTCGGCATGAGGCCCGCTCATGGGCACCACGCATGAGGCCCGCTCATGGGCGCAGAGGCCCGGCCCCCATGAGCGCCGCTCTTGACCGCCCCGCCATGAGTCCCGCTCATGCCCTCCCCATGAGGCCGGCTCATGAGACGTGACGCACGATCCCCCATGAGCGCCGCTCATGTGCGCCACCCATGAGCCCCACGCATGCCCCGCCCCGCCCCCGCCCCCGCATGAGCGCCCCGCATCCCCCGCCCCCTCTCGCTCGTTGGCCCTACGTGTACAGCTACGACGTCTCCGCGTCCCCCGGCCGCTCCGCCACCGCCCCCCGCTCGATCCCCGGCATGCGCCCGTCGTACGACGCCGAACACCCGCACTCCGCCACGCCGATCTACGACGAGCTGTACTCCGAGTACCGACGCCTCTTCCGCGCGCTGCCCGGCGACCGCTCGGGCGAGGAGGACCTCGTGTTCACCGGCTTCGCGGTGCGCGACGGCTATCCCCTGCTCGGTGAGCAGCGCCCGTACCCGACGTCCCAGCAGCAGGCCTTCCACGCCCTCACGGGCCAGGTCCCGGGCCTCCCCCAGTTCGTGGCCGCCCAGCCGCACGGCGCCGGCTCGACCTCCGGTCACCACGGTCACCACAGCACCTATGGCACCCACGCCGGCCACGGCGGCAGCCACGCCACCGCCCACCAACACGGCCAGCACGGTCACCACAGCACCCACCACAACGCCCACGGAAACGGCAACGGCACCCGCGTCGGGCCCCACCCCGAACCCGCCGCCCCCGCCGACGACAGCCTGGGCCACGCCGCACCGCCCCCTCCCTCCACCACCCCGTCCGCGGCCCAACCCGCCACCGGCGCGGCCCAGTTCACCAACGGCCAGGGGTGGGTCGCCGCCGGCTACCTCGGCCAGCTCCCGCACCCGGTGTCCGTACCCGCGCCCGCACCGCCCGCGCCGCCCGCCCCTTCCCCGGTGATGGGTACGGCCACCGGGCTCGCCACCGCCCCGTCCACCGGTGGCCGCCACCGCCAGATGCTCTCCCTCCCCCCGGGCCGCAACGGCGACCGCCACTGACACCGGCCCCGCCCGCCCCTCCGTCACGCGCAACACCGAGGGCCCTCGCCACCGCCCTTCGCCGTCACCCCCCTCCACCCACGTTCCCTCCACCCCCCGCTCCCCCCGGCCCTTCCCCCCTTCGCCCCTCCGCCCCGCGGAAACGCCGGAGGGCCCCGTCACCACCGTGACGAGGCCCTCCGGGAGGAGTCGGCCGACCGACCGACTCCTCCCGCCAACGACGACTGCCGTTATCGCTACTTCTTCTTGCGCTTCTCGCGGACTCGCACCGAGATCGAGATCGGCGTCCCCACGAAGCCGAACTCCTCACGCAGCCGGCGCTCGACGAAGCGCCGGTAGCCGGCCTCCAGGAAGCCCGAGGCGAAGAGCACGAAGCGCGGCGGACGGGTGCCCGCCTGGGTGCCGAACAGGATGCGCGGCTGCTTGCCGCCCCGGATCGGGTGCGGGTGGGCGGCCACGAGCTCGCCGAGGAAGGCGTTCAGGCGCGCGGTCGGGATGCGGGTCTCCCAGCCCTCCAGCGCGGTCTCGATCGCCGGGACGAGCTTCTCCATGTGCCGGCCGGTCTTGGCCGAGACGTTGACCCGAGGGGCCCACTGCACCTGGACGAGGTCGCGCTCGATCTCGCGCTCCAGGTAGTAACGGCGCTCCTCGTCCAGCTGGTCCCACTTGTTGTAGGCGATGACGACGGCGCGCCCGGCCTCGACGGCCATCGAGATGATCCGGGTGTCCTGTTCGGCGAGGGTCTCGCTGGCGTCGACCAGGACGACCGCGACCTCGGCCTTCTCCAGTGCGGAGGAGGTGCGCAGGGAGGCGTAGAAGTCGGCGCCGGCGGTCAGGTGGACGCGGCGGCGGATACCGGCGGTGTCCACGAACTTCCAGGTCTTGCCGCCGAGTTCGATCATCTCGTCGACCGGGTCGCGGGTGGTGCCGGCCAGTTCGTTGACGACCACCCGCTCCTCGCCGGCGACCTTGTTCAACAGGCTGGACTTGCCGACGTTCGGCCGGCCGATCAGCGCGATCCGGCGCGGGCCGCCGGGGGCGGCGTCGCCGAAGGTCTGCGGCGGGGCTTCGGGCAGCGCGTCCATGACGGCGTCCAGCAGGTCGCCGGAGCCGCGGCCGTGCAGGGCGGAGACCGGGTACGGCTCGCCGAGGCCCAGCGACCACAGGTAGGCGGCCTCGGCTTCGGTGGAGGGGCCGTCGACCTTGTTCGCGCACAGGACGGTCGGCTTGCCGGCCCGGCGGATGATCTTGATCAGGGCCTCGTCGGTGTCGGTGGCACCGACCTTGGCGTCCACGACGAACAGCACCGCATCGGCCTGCTCGATGCCCAGCTCGGCCTGGGCGGCCACCATGGCGTCGATGCCGAGGACGTCGATCTCCCAGCCGCCGGTGTCGACGACCTTGAAGCGGCGGCCGTTCCAGCTGGCCTCGTAGGTGACCCGGTCGCGGGTGACGCCCGGCTTGTCCTCGACGACGGCCTCGCGGCGGCCGATGATGCGGTTCACCAGGGTCGACTTGCCGACGTTCGGGCGGCCGACCACGGCCAGCACGGGCAGTCGGACGTGGTCGAGGCCGTCCTCGGCGTCGAAGCCGTCGATGTCGAGGCCCTCTTCGGCGGCGAGGGCCATGAACTCGGCGTAGTCGGCGGCGTCCAGCCCGCCGTGATCGGCGGTGGAGTGCTCTGCGGTCATGTTCGTCTGTTCCGTTTCCCGGCCCGGCCCTTCCCAGGGGCGTGCCGTGCGTACCTGCCCCGCTCGGGGCAGCGCGATTGTTGTCTCCGCGACGCCTTGACGGCCCGCGGTTCACTCAGTGGTGGTCGAACCCGGCAAGGCCGGCCCCGACCGGCACCCGACCGGACAAGGGCCAGGCAGGGCAGCGGCCACGCCGGACAGGATCCACGCCGGTCAGCAGAAGCCGGGCCCGACCGAAGGCCGGACCGGCGGTCGCCGCCGGTCAGACCGAGGACATCCCGGCCCGCTCCTCCACGAGCCCGGCGATCCGGTCGATCACCTGCTCCAGGGTGAGGTCACTGGTGTCCACCAGGACCGCGTCCGCGGCCTGGGCCAGCGGGGCCGTCTCCCGGGAGGAGTCGGCGGCGTCCCGGCGGGCGAGGTCGGCTGCCATCGCGGTGATGGTCGCCTCGTCCACGCCCTTGGCGCGCAGTTCGGCGGCCCGGCGGGCGGCCCGGGCCTTCTCGGAGGCGGTCAGGAAGACCTTGACGGTGGCCTCCGGGAACACCACGGTCCCCATGTCCCGGCCCTCGGCGACGATGCCCCGTTCGGCGACCTCGGCGCAGCCGCGCTGCAGCTCGACCAGGCGGGCCCGCACCGCCGGCACCGCGGACACGGCGCTGACCTGCGCCGTCACCTCGGGGCCGCGGATCGGGCCGGAGACGTCCTGGCCGTCCACCGTGATGGTGGGGCCGTCGGCGTCGGTGCCCGACACGATCACCGGCTTGCCGCACGCGACGGCGACCGCGTCCGGGTCGTCGACGTCGACCTCGTTGGCCAGCATCCACCAGGTCATCGCCCGGTACATGGCACCGGTGTCCAGGAAGCTCAGGCCCAGCCGGGCGGCGACCGCCCGCGAGACGGTCGACTTGCCGGAGCCGGAGGGTCCGTCGATGGCGACGACGACCGGGGCGTGCGCTCGGTCGGCAGTGTCCACGGGGGCGAACCTCATCTCTGAGCATGGGAGCCGAAGCCTGCGCGGGCGGACGGCCGGGGGATTGTCTCCCTCAAGGTTAATGGACCGCCGCCGTCACGGACTCCGCCGCCCACCCGGCCCCCGGCCCGCCGCCCACCCGGCCCCCGGGCGGCCCGCTGCGCAGAGCCCCTGCCGCACCCGATCCGCACCCGATCCGCACCTGATCGGCACCCGATCCGGAACCGAGCCGCACAAGCCGCACGAACCCCGCAAGCCCTACGCGCCCAGGCCCCGCACGCACACCCCGACGCGCCCGCGCCCGCGCCCGCCCGCCCGCACCTCAGTCCCGTCAGTCCCGCACGCTCCACCCGCTCGCCCGCAGCGCCTTCACCAGCCGCTTGACCGCCGTCGGCGCCACCGACAGCTGGACGAACCCGACCTGCTGCCCGGTCGAGTGCTCGATGACGACGTCCTCGATGTTGACCCCGGCGTCGCCGACCTCCCCGAACAGCCGGCCCAGCTCGCCCGGCTGGTCGCCGAGGACGACCGCCACGGTCTCGTACCGGGTGGGCGGCGCGCCGTGCTTGCCGGGGATCCGGGCCTGGCCGGTGTTGCCGCGCCGCATGACGGCTTCGATCCCGGTGGCGCCGGCCCTGCGCTCACCCTCCTCGGCGGCCTCCATGGCGCGCAGCGCGGTGACGGTCTCGCCGAGGTCGTGGGCGACCGCCTCCAGGACGTCGGCGACCGCGCCCGCGTTGGCGGAGAGGATGTCGACCCACATGCCGGGGTTGGAGGCGGCGATCCTGGTGACGTCGCGCACGCCTTGGCCGGAGAGCCTTATGGCGGTCTCGTCGGCGTTCTCCAGCCGGGCCGCGACCAGCGAGGACACCAGCTGCGGGGCGTGCGAGACGAGGGCGACGGCCCGGTCGTGCTCGACGGCGTCCATCACGATCGGCATCGCGCCGCAGAGCGCGACCAGTTCCAGCGCGGCGTTGAGCGTCTCGGTGTCGGTGTCGGGGGTCGGGGTGAGCACCCAGGGGCGGCCCTCGAAGATGTCGGCGCGGGCGGCCAGCGGGCCGGATCGCTCGCGGCCTGCCATCGGGTGGCTGCCGATGTAGTGGACGGTGTCGCAGCCGAGCGCGGCGATCTCGCTGCCGGGGCCGGCCTTCACGCTGGCGACGTCGGTGTACCAGTGCGCCAGGTTGCGCCGCTGGCAGTCGGCGAGCACCTTTCCGACCAGTGCCGGCGGGACGGCGATGACCGCCAGGTCCACCGGGCCGTCGACCGGTTCGGTGGTGCCGGCGCCGAGCGACTCGGCGGTGCGGGCGGCGTCCGGGTCGGCGTCCTCCAGATGGACGGTCAGGCCGCGGGCGGTCAGGGCGAGCGCGGCGGAGGTGCCGATCAGTCCGGTGCCGACGACGACGGCAGTGCGCATGGCGGGTCGCTCTCCTCATCACGATTGCTCGACAGGTGCCGGGACCGTCCGGGAGCACCCGCGCCCCATCCTCCCTCATCCGCCGCGCCGAAGTCCCCACCTGCCGCCCGGCAACCACGGGGGCACTTCCCGGCAGTTCCCGGCACCGGCAACCACGGCGCGCCCGCCCCCGTCCCACCCAGTGCACACGCCGCACCCGGAAATCCGGCGCCGCCCGCGCCGGGGGCGGGCAGACTGGCCGCCCGGGAAGCCACGGACGAGCGGACGGACGACCGAGCGGACGAACGGCCAGACGCACGGACGAACGGCCAGACGCACGAACGGACGGCCAGACGCCCGGACGACCGGGCAGCGGCAACGCGCGCGGAACGACGAGCGGCGCGCGGCAGGCAACACGCGAACGAAAGGGTTGCGCATGGACGACCAGCACAGCAGCCGGACGGGGCAGACGAAACCGTCGGCCGTACCGGCCCACCCATCGGCCCTGGACTCCGTGGTGGTGTACGCGGAGGGCGCGGTGTGCCGACGCCGGGCCACCGTCCCGGTGCCCCGCGACGGGCGGTTGCGGCTGACCGGCCTGCCCACGTCCCTGGACGGCCGCTCGCTGCGTGCCCGGGTGCTCGCCGGTCCGGCCGGCACGGTGGTCACCGAGGCCCGGCTGGAGCAGCTCGCCGAACTCCGCGAGCCGGATGAACTACCGCTCCTCCAAAGGGAGTTGGACGATGCGACGGAGCGTCTCAGCGTGCTCACCGAGCGCCGCCGGCTGGTCCTGTCCGCGATCGCCGACACCGCCGCGCTGCGCGCCGTGCCGCCGCCTCAGCGCCCCGAGGAGCCGTTGCGCCGTACGCCTGCCGAGGCCTGGCTGGAGCTCGCCGACTTCGTCGACGAGCGGCTCGCCCGCCTCCAGGAACGCGCCGAGGAACTCAACCGGGAGGTCGAACTCGCCGACCACGAGCGCGACTTGGCGGTCGACCGGCTGGATCGGGCGTCCACCGCCGAGCGGGCCGAGCCGGTCGCGACCGCCGCCACCGTCCTGCTCACCCTCACCACCGGCAGCACCCGGGCCGCTCTCCATGGCACCGCTCCCCATGGCACCGTCCCCCACGGCACCGCCTCCGGCGACGACACCGCGACCCTCGACCTCGAACTGGAGTACGGCGTCCCCGCCGCCCGCTGGGTGCCCGCCTACCGCCTGTCCTACCGGAGCGGCTCCGACACCGGTCACCTCGTCCTGCGCGCCGGCATCGCCCAGCGCACCGGCGAGGACTGGACGGGCGTGCGCCTGGCCCTCTCCACCGCCGACCTCGACCGCCGCACCGACCTGCCCCGGCTCGCCTCGCTGCGGATCGGCCGCAGCCAGCCCGCCCCGCCGCCCTCCGGCTGGCGCGAGCCCCCGGCCGGCCTGTCCGACCTCTTCACCGGCTACGACGCGGCCGGTGCCGACGCGCCGTCCCCGAGCGGCCGGGCCCGCCCCGACGGCCACCGCGGGGCCCAGGTCCCGCCCCCGGTCCCGCCCCGGGCCGCCCGCCTCGCCGGCCCCGGTTCGATCGGCTCCCGGCTCGGCGGCGCCCGCCCGTCCGGCCCCCGCTCGGAGGCCTTCGCCGCGGCGGAGGACATCCCACCCGCACCCTCCGCCCGCTTCGGCGGTGGCGGCACCCTGAGCGCCGACGAGCCGATGCCCGCGCCCCCGCCCGCCCCGGGTGGCTTCGCCGGCTACGGCGGCCCGCCGCCCGCCCTCTCGGCGCCCGTCACCGCTCCGCTCCCACCGACTCCCCAGGCCCAGGGCGCCGTCCCGCAGGCCCCGGGCGGCATCCCGCCGGGTGAGGCCCGCCGCACCCTCCGCAAGCGCCGCAGTGCCCTCGCCGTTCCCCCCGCGACCGCCGGTTTCGCCCCGAACGCCACCCTGCTCGACTACCCCGACCTCGTCCTGGCCGGCCCCGACGAGCCCGCGGCCCGGCGCGGCGCCCTGCACCCCCGCCCCGAGCGGGTCGAGCGCGAGGAGCTGGGCCGGGTCCTGCCCGGCGGCAACCCGGGCGAGCAGATCCGCCGCCTCCCCCTCCCCCGCCACGCCGTCCCGCCCCGCGAGTCGGCGGGTTCCTTCGACCACCGCTTCGACGCCGCCGCGCCCGCCGACATCCCGTCCGACGGCACCTGGCACACCGTCACGGTGGGCGAGATCCCGCTCACCGTCCGCCCCGAGTACGTCACCGTCCCCGCCGTCGAGGAGAAGGTGTACGCGACGCTGGTGCTCGCCAACCGCACCGACCGCGCCGTCCTCGCGGGCCCGGTCGAGGTCACCGTGGACGACGAGTTCCTGCTCACCGCCGCCCTGCCCACCCTGGCGCCCGGCGGCGTGCGGCGTCTGGGAACCGGCGTCACGGAGAGCGTGGAGGTGGCGCGCCGCACCGAGCTGCGCGAGTCCGCCACGGGCATGCTGAAGGGCAACAGCACGGTGCTCGACCACCGGGTCCACGTCCGGCTGGCGAACCGGCTCGGCCGCGCCGTCACGGTCGAGGTCCGCGAGCGCGTGCCGGTCACCTCCGACGCCGAGATCCGGATCGAGGAGCGGGCCGACTGGCACGCCCCGACCGTCTCCACGCCGGAGTGCCCGCCCAGCACCAGGCTCTGGCGGGTCGACCTGCCGCCGGGAGGCAGCACCGAGCTGGACGGCGGGTACCAGATCAAGATCCCGGCCGGAAAGGCCATCGTCGGCGGAAACCGGAGGAACTGACCATGACCGGAGACACGATCGGAGCGACGAGGGCGGCCCTCCCGGTCACCGCGGTCACCTGCCTGGAGGACCGCAGCCAGGTGGAACGCACGACGACGGTCGACCTCGCCGCGGGCGTCCAGCGGCTGCGCCTGGGCCCGCTCACCGCCTTGGCCGTCGACCGCACCCTGCGCGCCGAGTCCACCACCCCCGGGGTGCGGGTCCTGGACGCCCGGGTGGTCCGCACCTGGGCTCCGCGCGCGCCGCTGCCGCCGGGCCCGGACGACTCCGACCTGCGCCACCTGCTGCACCGGCTGGGCACCGAGAGCCGTCTCGCCGACCAGACCCGCGCCCGCCTGGAGGCGCGGCTGGCCCTGCTCGCCCAGCTCTCGGCCGACCTGCTCCGCGAGGTCGGCGAGGGCGCCGGCAGCGGCGAGCTCGAACGCACCCGCTGGTCCCGCGAGCTGGACCGGGTGGACGCCGAACGCGAGCGCTACGGCGAGGAGCTGCGCGCGACCCACTCCCGGCTGCGCCGCCTGGAGCAGGAACGCTCGCAGGCGCTGACCGCCCTGGACGAGGCCGAGGAGGACCCGGCCGCACTGACCGCCCACCTGGACCTCACGGTCGAGGCGGCGCGGCCCGGCCCGGCCGGGCTGACCGTCTCCCACCTGGTCCCCTGCGCGCTCTGGCGCCCCTCCTACCGGGCGACGCTGGACGACGACGGCCTGCGCGTGGAGTCGGAGGCGGTGGTCTGGCAGCGCACCGGCGAGGACTGGACGAACGCCCGGCTCACCTTCTCGACCGCCCGCTCCGCCCTCGCCACCGACCCGCCGGCCGTCGCGGTGGACGTCCTGATGCTGCGCGAGCGCACGGACGAGGAGCGCCGCACGGTCGAGGTCGAACTGCGCGAGGAGGCGATCAGCGAACTCGGGCCGGCCTCCGGGGTCCCGGGGGTGGACGACGGCGGCGAGGTCCGGGTGCTGCCCGCGCCCGCCCCCGCGACCGTGCCCTCGGACGGGCGGGCGCACCGGGTGCCGCTCGGTGCCTTCACCGGCCCGGCGAGCAGCGAGTACGCCTGCGCCCCGGAGCTGTCCCCGCTGGTCACCCAGGTGGTCCGGTTCCGCAACGCGGCCGGGCACCCGCTGCTGGCCGGTCCGGTCGAGCTGGTCCGCGGCAGCGGCTTCACCGGCCGGGGCGAGCTGCGCTTCACCGCGACCGGTGCCGATGCCGAGCTCTCCTTCGGCAGCTCGGACGGCTACCGGGTGGTCCGCGAGACCGAGGAGCGCCAGGCCACCGCCGGCCTCACCGGCCGCCAGACCACCACCCGCACGGTGCGGCTGCACCTGTCCCGCTTCTCCGGCCCGGAGGAGCACGACGAGCGGATCGTCACCGTGCGCGAGCGGGTGCCGGTCTCCGAGGTGTCGGCGGTCGAGGTCCGGCTGCGCAAGGAGGAGTGCTCCCCGGCGCCGGACGCCTTCGACGCCGAGGGCATCGTCCGCTGGGACGTCCCGCTCGGCCCGGGTGCCCGCCGCACCCTCACCCTGGTGTACGAGGTCTCCGCCTCCGCCAAGGTGGCCGGGCTCTGAGCCGCGCGCCGGCGACACCGCCCTCCGAACCCCACTGCCTCGAACCCCACTGCCCCGAAGCCCGAACCCCACTGCCCCCGAACCCGACCTCCCCGCGAACCCCGTCGCCCTCCGATCCCCGAACCTCGCCGCCGACGGCCTGCCGATGACGACCGCTCAGGACCAAACCGGAGACAACGGGTAGAAAAGGAAACATGATCCTCCACCTCGCCCCCCTGGACGACTGGCTGGCCGACCCCGGCCGCCCGTACGCCACCGCCTCGCTGCTCACCGACGGGTTCATCCACTGCTCGGCCGACGAGCGGACGGCGCTCGCGGTGGCCAACGCCTTCTTCGCCCACACCCCCGACCCGCTGATGGTGCTGCTGATCGAGGAGTCGATGGTGGAGCCGATGGTCAAGTGGGAGGCCCCGCACGGCGCCCCGCCGCCCGGGGCCACCCCCGACGTGCTGTTCCCGCACATCTACGGGCGGCTGAACCGCTCCGCCGTGGTCGGGCTGGAGAAGGTCGAGCGGGGCCCGGACGGCCGCTGGGCCTCCCTCACCCCCTGGAGCTGAACCCCGGGGCCGGGTTCACAGCCACCCCCGCTCCCGGGCCGCCATTCCGGCCTGGAAGCGGGTGGTGGCGCCCAGCGCGCGCATCAGGCTCTGCAGGCGGCGCTGGGTGGTCCGGGCGCTCCAGCCGAGCGAGCGGGCGATCGACTCGTCGGTGAGCCCGGCCGCCAGCAGGCCCAGCAGTTTGCGGTGGTCGGCCTCCGGCTCCGGCGACTCGTCCCCGGTGCCGATCGCGGCCTGCAGCTGGACGGCCCGCTCCCACTCCGCCTCGAACAGCGTGTCCAGCGCCTGGAGCAGCGCCGAGGGGTGGATCACGTAGGCGGCGTCGAGCACGCTGTCGCCGACGCTGATCGGGATGATCGCCATCCGGTCGTCCGAGATGATCATCTTCATCGGCAGCGTGGGCCGGACCCGCGCCTCCTCGCCGTCCGCGACCCCGACCAGGATGTTCCGCTCCAGCCGCCCGGGCCAGGCCACCGCCTCCCGGTCGTAGACCGTCCGGAACTTCACGCCCTCGCGCAGCCGTCGCCGCTGCAGCGTCATCGGCGCCACCGGGTCCTGGATGTACGGCGGGCGGTCGAAGCCGCGCACCTGGTACTGGCTGGTCTCGGTGATGTGCTCCAGTCGCTGGGCGATCGCCTCGCCACCGGTCAGCACCTCCACCGAGTGCGCCGGGTCGGTGTAGCGCGAGGCCTCCCGGAAGGCGTCCATCAGCCGGTGCATCTCGGCCCGGGCCTGCCGCAGCTCGGACTCCCGGTGGCCGATCAGGGTGCCGATCGCGACGTCCGGGGCGACCGCCAGGTAGCGCTGCCGGTCCACCGGTGCCCGGGTGGCCATGCCCTGCTGCGCGAGCCGGTCCAGGGCGCGCACGCCCTGCTGGAGCGTCAGGCCGCAGCTCTCCGCCAGTTCCTCCGCGGTGGACTGCGGATTGGCCACCAGCGCCGCGTACATCTGCCCGTCCGGCGTGGCCAGTCCCAGTGTGCCGAGGGCCTTCCCGCTGGCCCGCCCCAGTGGTGCATCGGACACGACGCCATTCCCCCTGTTCGCCTGTGATCCGCCCCACCGGCGCCCGTGCTGGCGCGGTCCCGCCACACGACGGGTGGTGGCCCGGTGGCCATCCTCTGCCACGGATCATGACGCTGACAAGGCCGTGACCAGCGGTTGCGTCCCGACTCACACGACCCGCACGACCCGTACACCCCGTACGCCGACACGCTCCGCACCCGACACATCCCTGCCCGGCACACCCGGCTCCCGGCACACCCGGCTCCCGGGACACCCCGGGCCCGGCACATCCGGCGTCCCGGGACACCCCGCGCCCCGGGTCGCCCGGCACCGGCACGCCCCGCACGGCAGAGGGGCCCCCGGCCGCGCCACGGCGACCGGGGGCCCCTCAGGGACGGGCGAGGGCGACGGCCTACAGACCGACCTCGCGCATCAGCTGGCCGACCTCCGGGTTGGTCAGACGGCGCAGCCAGCCCGACTTCTGGTCACCCAGGGCGATCGGGCCGAAGTGCGTGCGCACCAGCTTCTCGACCGGGAAGCCGGCCTCGGCCAGCATCCGGCGGACGATGTGCTTGCGACCCTCGTGCAGGGTCACCTCGACCAGGTAGTTCTTGCCGACGTTGGAGACGACCTTGAAGCTGTCGGCACGCGCGTAGCCGTCCTCCAGCTCCACGCCCTGGGCCAGCTTCTTGCCCAGGTCACGGGGGATCGGGCCCTGGATCGCGGCCAGGTAGGTCTTGGTCACGCCGTACCGCGGGTGGGTGAGGCGGTGAGCCAGCTCGCCGTGGTTGGTGAGCAGGATGATGCCCTCGGTCTCGGTGTCCAGGCGGCCGACGTGGAACAACCGGGTCTCCCGGTTGGTCACGTAGTCGCCCAGGCACTGGCGGCCGTCCGGGTCCTCCATGGTGGAGACCACGCCGGCCGGCTTGTTCAGCGCGAAGAACAGGTAGGACTGGGTGGCGACGGTCAGGCCGTCCACCTTGATCTCGTCGTTCTGCGGGTCGACCCGCTTGCCCTGCTCGGTGACGCGCTTGCCGTTGACCTCGACCCGACCCTGCTCGATCAGCTCCTCGCAGGCGCGGCGGCTGCCGACACCGGCCCGGGCCAGCACCTTCTGCAGGCGCTCGCCCTCGGGCTCGCCGAAGGTCTTGGGGAGCTTGACGGCCGGCTTGTCGTGCCGGGCGAGGACGGCGTCCTCGATCTTGGCCTGCAGCTCGCGCGAGCGCTGCGGCTGGCGCCGCGGGTCGCCCGGGGCGCCCTGGCCCTCACGACGCGGGCGCGGGGCCGGACCGGGGCGCCGGCCGGCGTAGCCGCCGCGGGCGGGAGTGGCGTTCGGGCCGCCGCCGTACTCGGGGCGGTCGTACTTGCGCTCCTCGGGCCGCAGCGGACGGTCCGGGTACCGGCGGTCGTCACGCCGGTCGTCGCGCCGGTCGTCACGGCGACCGTCGCGGGGACCGTCCCGGCGGTCGTCCCGGCGGTCGTCACGCCGGTCGTCACGCCGGTCGTCACGCCCGAACGAGCCGGAGCCACCGCGCGAGCCCGCACCCGAGCCACCGCGGCTGCCGCCCCCGTAGGAGCCACCACCGTACGAACCCCCGCGCGCGCCCGAGCCGCCGCGGCTGCTGCTGCTACCGCTGCCGCCGCCGTAGGAGCCGCCGCCCCGGCCCCCGCCCTGTCCGCCGCGACTGCTCCCGCCGCCGCTGCTGTTCCTGCCGTTGCCACTGCTACGCATCAAAGTGTCCGTACGTCGTTCCGTCTGGGATGTGCGGTCGTTTCGGCCGACCTCACCGCCCCCTACCGATCGGGCCCGGCCCGACCGGCCTCGCCACTGCCGTCCGCGGCCTGCGCGGCAGCGGCGGCGACCGCCTCCGCGATCATCGTGCCCTCCAGGGACTCCGCTTCCACGTCGTCGACCTCGGGCAGGAAGGGAGCGAGCTCCGGCAGCTCGTCCAGGCCGCGGAGCCCCATCCGTTCCAGGAAGTAGTTCGTCGTCCGATACAGGATCGCACCTGTTTCGGGCTCGGATCCGGCCTCTTCCACCAGTCCTCGCTGTACCAGGGTACGCATCACGCCGTCACAGTTCACACCGCGGACGGCGGAAACCCGAGATCTGGACACCGGCTGCCGGTAGGCGACCACCGCCAGGGTCTCCAGCGCGGCCTGGGTGAGCCGGGCCTGCTGGCCGTCCAGGAGGAAGCGGTCGACGGCTGCGGAACAGGTCTCCCGGCTGTAGAACCGCCAGCCGCCGGCCACCAGCCGCAGGTCGAAACCGCGGCCCTGGTCGGTGTACTCGGCGGACAGCCCGCGCAGCGCCGCGGCCACCTCGGTCCGCGACCGCTCCAGCACCCCGGCCAGCCGCTCCTCCGTCACCGGTTCGTCGACCACCATCAGAACGGCCTCCAGCTCGGCCCGCAGCCCGGGAGCGATCGGCAGCGCGGGGCCGGACTGCTCCTCGGCGCCGGAAGTCGGCGGAACCGACGTCTGCTGCACCACCGGCTCCACCGGCCGAACCGCCGGCCCTGGCTGGACCGGCTGGACCGGCTGGACCGCGTCCCCACCCTCCGCGTCCTCCACCGGCGGCACCGGTTCCGACACCGGGCCGGGCACCGGGTCCGACACCGGGTCGGGCACCGGGTCCGACACCGGGCCGGGCACCGGGTCCGGCAGCAGCTCGAAGGCGGGCTCCAGCCACTCCTCGGTCCTGGGCTGCCCCGGAAGCCCCAGCCGGCGCCGCACCGGGCGCCCGCCCTCGTTCCCGCCGCTCATCGCCGCTCCTCCTCCACAACGCCCGTGGCTCCTGCCACAACGTCCCCGACGACGTCCCCCCGGGCCCCTCCCCCGACTCCCGCCCCGGCTTGCGCCCCGACTCCCGCTCCGACTCCCGCCCCGGCTTGCGCCCCGGCCTCTCCCGCGGGCCGGTCGAACTCGTCCGTGACCTCGACCGCGCCCCGGCCCTCCTCCGCCACCCAGCGCACCCGCAGCTCCCCGAGCGCCTCCGGCTGGTCGAAGGCGAGCACCCGTTCCCGGTAGAGCTCCAGCAGCGCCAGGAAGCGGGCGACCACGACCAGGGTGTCCGGCGCGTCCGCCACCAGCCGCTGGAACGACGCCTCGCCGAGTTCGGTGAGCAGCCCGACCACCAGCCCGGCCTGCTCCCGGACGCTGACCGGCGGGGCGTGGATGTGGTCCACGTACACGACCGGCTTCGGCTTGGGTTCCATCGCCTTGGCCGCGAGCTCGGCGAGCCGCTGCGGCCCGATGGTGATCACCACCTCCGGCAGCAGCTCCGCGTGCCGGGGCTCCAGCCCGACGGTTCGCGGGCGCCGCAGCTGTTCGGCGGCCCAACGCTCGCCGAACAGCGACGCCGCCCGCTTGTACGCCCGGTACTGCAGCAGCCGCGCGAACAGCAGGTCCCGGGCCTCCAGCAGGGCCAGGTCCTCCTCGTCCTCGACCTCCGCCACGGGCAGCAGCCGGGCGGCCTTGAGGTCGAGCAGGGTGGCGGCCACCACCAGGAACTCGGTCGCCGCGTCCAGGTCCCAGTCCGGGCCCATCGCCCGGATGTGCGCCACGAAGTCGTCCGTGACCGTGGCCAGCGCCACCTCGGTGACGTCCATCTTGTGCTTGGTGATCAGGCTGAGCAGCAGGTCGAAGGGGCCCTCGAAGTTCTCCAGCCGCACCCGGAACCCGCCCCGGGACCCGTTCTCGGTCGCGTTCGCGGTGGTTTCGGCTGGTTCGGCGGTGCTCGGCATGACGGTCCATCTTCACCCGTCCCGGCGGCCCGCCCAGCCCCGGGCCCCTCGACACGCCGCCCGGCAGCCCCGTCCACGGCCCTCAGCCCGGCGCACAGGCCCCGGCCCCGGCAGGCCCGGGCCCGGGGACCCACGGGCCCGGAAACGGCCCTCCAGTGCCCTCCAGGCCCTCCACGGCCCTCCACGGCCCTCCAGTGCCCTCCACGGCCCTCGACCGAGTCGGCGGGCCCCATGAGCCCGACTCATGCCCCCCGGCACCCGATCGGAGTGCCTGCCGAGGCGACCCGAAATCCCGAGGCGGCGTCTCCATGAACGCGGCTCATGACCGTCGGTCCGCGATCCGGGCCCTCGGCCCACCCGCCAGCACCCCATGAGCCCGACTCATGACAGTCGGCACCGGCCGACGGCCCCACCCGGGACGACGACCTCATGAACGCGACTCATGGCCCTCGGCCGACCGTCGACGCTCGGCCCGAGGTCGCACACCGGCGGCCTCCGGCACCGGGCCCGAGGCCCCTCGGCGCCCCCCTCGGCGTCCCCACCGGGGCCGCCCTGTCGCCGCCAGGTCCGCATCACCGCCGGACCCGCCCTGCCGTGCCGCGCCGTACCGCGCCCTGCCCTGCTGCGCCACACCACAGCGCGCCGCGCCCTGGCGCGATCTACCGCGCCCTACCGCCCGCGCAGGCGCCGGACCAGGATGGAGGCCTCGCCCCGCTGCTCCAGGTCCGCCAGGACGACCGCGATGGCCTCCCGGACGATCCGCCCACGGTCCACGGCCAGGCCGTGCTCGCCGCGCAGCACCAGCCGGGTGTGCTCCAGGTCCATGAGCTCCTCGGCGGACACGTACACGGTGATCTTCTCGTCGTGCCGCTCGCGCCCGCTGGGCCGGCGCGGCGCGCGACCGCGCGGCCGCGCGCGCCCGGCGGCACCGTTCTGCTCCTCGGTGGCACCCGCGTGCGCCCGGCCTGCCGGTGCGCCCGGCGCGGCCTGGACCCCGCCCGACCGCTGACCGGGCGGCTGCGCGGACGCCGGCACGGTGGCCGACGACTGCTGCTCCGCCGTCAGCTGCCGGTCGCCCTGGGAGCCCGGGGAACCCTGGGGACCCTGCGCCCCCCGGAGGCCCTGGGCGGACTCGACGCCTTCGGCGCCGTCCTGGCCGTTGACGGTCCGCGCGGTCTCCGGTCTGGATGCCTCGGCGGCCGGACGCGGCGCGAGGGACGGCGACAGCGCCATCCCGCCGGTGGTCCGGAACAGCTCGTCGGCACCCGGGAGACTCACTCGGCGGGGCGGCACCGGTCGAGCACCTCCCTGGCGAGCTGGCGGTAGGCGGCGGCACCGACCGAGTTGGTGGCGTACGTGGTGATGGGCTCACCGGCGACGGTGGTCTCCGGGAAGCGCACGGTCCGCCCGATGACGGTGTGGAAGACGTGCTCGCCGAACGCCTCGACGACCCGCGCCAGCACCTCACGGCTGTGCACGGTGCGTGAGTCGTACATGGTCGCGAGGATGCCGTCCAGGCGCAGCTCGGGGTTGAGCCGCTCGCACACCTTCTCGATGGTCTCGGTCAGCAGCGCGACACCGCGCAGCGCGAAGAACTCGCACTCCAGCGGGACGATCACGCTGTGAGCGGCCGTCAGTGCATTGACCGTCAGCAGGCCCAGTGAGGGCTGGCAGTCGATGATGACGTAGTCGTAGTCGGGCAGCAGCGGCTTCAGGGCGCGCGCCAGCGCGGACTCCCGGGCCACCTCGCTGACCAGCTGCACCTCGGCGGCGGAGAGGTCGATGTTGGACGGCAGCAGGTCCATGCCGGGCACCGCGGTCTTCAGCAGCACCTCATCGGCGGTCAGGCCCCGCTCCATGAGCAGGTTGTAGACGGTGACGTCGAGTTCCATCGGGTTGACGCCGAGGCCGACCGAGAGCGCGCCCTGCGGGTCGAAGTCGACGAGCAGCACCCGGCGGCCGTACTCGGCCAGCGCCGCACCCAGGTTGATGGTCGACGTGGTCTTGCCGACGCCGCCCTTCTGGTTGCACATGGCGATGATCTGGGCGGGGCCGTGCTCGGCGACCGGCGCGGGGATCGGGAAGTACGGCAGCGGGCGGCCGGTCGGGCCGACCCGCTCACGGCGCTGGCGCGCGGCGTCGGGGGCCAGCGTGGCGGCGTACTCCGGGTCCGGCTCGTACTCGGCGTCGGGGTCGTCGTAGGCGCCGTAGGCGAACTCGCCGTAGGCCAGGCCGTAGGCCGCCAAGTCGGCGTCGTGATCGGTCACCGTGGTCACCTGTGCTGTGTTCTGGCGTGCTTCGAAGGTGCGGAGTGCGACCGAGCCGACCTCGGCCGAACCCACGGAGGGCTGCCGGGCCCCGGGCTCCACACTCGGCTGGCCGGCGGTGTGCTCCGCCAGTCCTGGCTGACCACCCCCGGGAGCAATTGTCGACTCATTCACAAGTCGTCTTACCTCCTTGGGTATCCAGGACTCTATGTCGATTCGTCAGCGTGGCAGCATGCCGACGGTTTGCGACTCTAGGCCGTTCAAGGCGTTCGCAGCAACACAATCCACGGTAGTGGGCAGGATGTGTCGACTATCAGGCGGGCCGCTGTCAAGGGTTGAGTGGGTCGCTGACCCCATCGTTTCTGCGAGCGGGTGACGCGACCGCCGGAAATTGACGACAGAGCGACCAACCCGGTCCACCCGCTGTTCAGGGGCACGGCGAAGCCCCCGACCCGAAGTGATCGGGTCGGGGGCGAACGACCGCCGTGCGGTCAGGGGGTTCAGGCGAGCACGCTCTCCAGGGAGACCGACTCCAGGCCGAAGGCGTCGGCCACGGCCGGGAAGGTGATCTGGCCCTCGTGCACGTTCAGGCCCTTGGCGAGCGCCGGGTCACGGCGCAGCGCCTCCTTCCAACCGCGGTTCGCCAGCTCGATGACGTACGGCAGCGTGGCGTTGGTCAGCGCGTAGGTGGAGGTGTTCGGGACGGCGCCCGGCATGTTGGCCACGCAGTAGAAGACCGAGTTGTGGACCTGGAAGGTCGGGTCGTCGTGCGTGGTCGGGTGCGAGTCCTCGAAGCAGCCGCCCTGGTCGATGGCGATGTCGACGAGCACGGAGCCCGGCTTCATGCGGGAGACCAGCTCGTTGGTGACGAGCTTCGGGGCCTTGGCGCCCGGGATCAGCACGGCGCCGATGACCAGGTCGGCGTCGAGGACGGCCTTCTCCAGCTCGAAGGAGTTGGACATGATGGCCTTGATCTTCGTGCCGAAGATGCGGTCGGCCTCGCGCAGCTTGTTGATGTCGCGGTCGAGCAGGGTCACGTCGTAGCCCATGCCGATGGCGATGGTGGCCGCGTGCCAGCCGGAGACGCCACCGCCGATGACGACGGCCTTGGCCGGGTGGGTGCCGGGCACGCCGCCGGGCAGCACGCCGCGGCCGCCGGCCGGACGCATCAGGTGGTACGAGCCGACCTGCGGGGCCAGGCGGCCCGCGACCTCGGACATCGGGGCGAGCAGCGGCAGCGCGCCGTTGGCCTGCTGCACGGTCTCGTACGCGATGGCGGTGGTGCCCGAGGCGATCAGGGCGTCGGTGCCGGCCCGGTCGGCCGCCAGGTGCAGGTACGTGAAGACGGTCTGGCCCTTGCGCAGCCGGTGGTACTCGGAGGCGATGGGCTCCTTGACCTTCAGCAGGAGGTCGGCGGTGGCCCACACCTCGTCGGCGGTGGCGAGGATGGAGGCGCCGGCGGCCACGTACTCCTCGTTGGGGATCGAGGAGCCGAGACCGGCGTTGTCCTCGATGTAGACCTCGTGTCCGTTGCGGACCAGCTCATGCACGCCGGCGGGCGTGATGGCCACGCGGTACTCGTGGTTCTTGACCTCGCGGGGGATGCCGACCTTCACGACTGAACACGTCCTCTTGCCATGGGGGTCCCGACCGGCGAAAACCGGTGGGCGACGCGCACGTGGGGAAGCCTCCGGGCAGCCCGGGGCGGGGATCGCTGCGCGACTAGGTCCGAGTGTAATGAAGCCCAGTCGGCGTGTCAGCCTTCCAAAGTGAATAAATTTCCCGCACACATTGGCAGGTTCGTAGGCTTCCCCTGCGACTTACCCGCCAAAGACGTCGTAACCGGGCATCTTCGACAATACCTCCGAAAGGCCCATCACCACCCGGCGTCGACCCGTTCCCGCAGGTCCGCGAGGGCCGCCCCGACGGCTTCCCGGGCGCGTTCGTCGCCGAGCCTGCGCAGCACCGCGAGGGCCGCCCGGTACTCCCGGTCCGCCTCGTCGAAGCGGCGCTGGGCGGTGTGCGCCTCGGCCACCCGGGTCAGCAGCCTGGCCTCGGCCGCGTGGTCCCCGAGCGATTGCCGCAGGCCGAGCGCCCGTCCGTACCAGTCGGCGGCGCGCACCGCGTCGCCGAGCGCCCGGTGGCAACCGGCCGCGCCCTCCAGGGCGCGCGCGCAGAGGGGTTCGTCGTCGGCCTTCCGGGCGTGCTCCAGGGCGGCCCGGTAGTGCGCGGCGGCCTGCTCCCAGCGGCCCGCCGAGACCTGCAGGTCGCCGAGGTTGAGCAGTGCGGCCGAGGCCCGGCGGGGCCGGCCGTTGCGCTCGGCGACGGTCAGCACCAGTTCGTGGAGCCGGTAGAGGTCGGCGGGAGCGGCGACGCCGGTCAACGGCAGCGCCCGCAGCAGGGCGGTGACCAGCCGCCCGGCCGAGCCGTCCAGGTCGCCCTGGCCGATCGCGTCGGCCACCGCGCCGAGCAGCAGTTCCCGTTCGCCGAGCAGCCACCCGCGGGCGTGCTCGGCCGAGCGCAGCCGCAGCACGGCCGGCAGCGGATCGGGAGCGGGGGTATCCGACGGGTCGAGCAGCGCGCGGGCCGCCTCGGTGAGCCGGACCAGCCGCTCCAGCAGCCGGGCCCGGGCGAGTTCGGTCTCGGCGGGCCGGTCCTCCTGCTCGCGCAGCCGGACCAGTCGGGGGTAGAGCCGACCGGGCACCCGGTAGCGCGGGGTGCCGTCGGCGGCCGGCGCCTCCTCGCCGAGCAGTTCCCACTCGGCCAGCGCGGCCAGGGTCGCGGCCGCGTCCGGCACCGGGCAGCCGACCAGGGCGGAGGCGGTGCGCGGGTCGGCGGTCTGCGCCGGGGCCAGGGTGAGGGTCCGCAGCATCCTCGCCTGGGCGGCCGGCAGACCCCGGTACAGCAGGGTGAACGCACCGAGCAGCGGGTCGTTGTCGGGGACGGGCACCGGCTCGGCCGGCTCCGGTCCGGGCTTCACCCAGGCCGCCGGATCGCCCGCCGACTCCACACCGGGCGCGGTCCCGCGCTCCTCCCCCTTCTTCTCCGGCACGCTCCCGGGGGCGTCAGCCGGAACGCCCCTCGACGTGTTCCTCGACACGTTCCCCGGCGCCTGCCCCCGTGTCTTCCCCGGCGCGTCCTTCGACGGCTTCGCCGACGGAGCGGCCCGCCCCGCAGCCGACGCCTCCGTCCCCTTCTTCGAGCCGTCCTTCGACGCATCCCGCCGCTCGTCCTTCGGCATGCCCTTCGACGTGCCGTTCGAGGCGTCGGTCACAGCGCCCTTGGCGCCCGGGGCGCCCCCCGCCGCGGCGGCCGTCCCCTCCCCCACCACCCGGGTGAGCTCGCGCGCCGCGTCGGTGACCGCGGTCTTCGCGTTTCCGCGCAACCACCCCGCCATCAGCCGCAGCGCGGCCGGCCGGGCGGCGCAGGCCTCGGCGAGGTCGGCGGCGCCGACCGGGTCGCAGGAGATCCGGGTGCCGCCGACCAGGTCGGCCAGCAGTTCACCGGAGGCCGTCCGGTCCAGCCCGCCGAGGATCACCGGGTCGATGTCCTCGATGCCGGTGAGCGGCCCGGCGGTGGTGGCGAGCACCAGGCAGCCGGGTTCGTCGGCGAGCAGCGGCCACACCTGTCCGGCGTCGCGCACGTCATCCAGGACGAGCAGCACCCGCAGTCCCGCGAGCGCCTCGCGCAGCGCGACGCAGCCCGGCTCGTCCCGGCCGTCCTCGACCGCCCCGGGCAGCGGCACGGCCGAGTCCGGGTCGAGCTGCTCCAGCAGCAGGCGCGCGGCCCGCGCGGGCGGCACCCGCCCGCCGTCCGGGGCGGACAGCCGGGCGAACAGCACGCCGTCCGGGTAGTCGGCCGCGACGGTGCGGGCGAAGCGGGCGGCCAGGGTGGTCCGGCCGGAGCCGGGGCGCCCGGCCAGCACCAGGACCGGGCAGCGGCCGCTCGCCGGGCGGGCGGCGGCCGCCCGCAGCGCGGCGAGTTCGGCGCGCCGCCCGACGAACAGGGTGGGCCCGGCCGGGAGCCGGTCCAGGCCCGGGACGGCGCCGGCGGGCGCGTCGGGTCCGGGGTCCATCGTCGCCGTCTTCCTCGCCACCCGTGCCACTCCCGACGTCGTGCCGCGCTCGGCATCCGGCGCTCGGAATCCGGCGCTCGGAATCCGGACCTGGCGCCCGGCGCTCAGCGGAGGCGGCCCGGGACGGGCGCCCTGTCTGCGAAGCGTAGTTCGACCGTCCGGCTCGTCCGAGGTGACATCCGGTCGTACGAACCGGCAAATCACCCGGGCGAATCAACCTGGAGGTTCGTTCACGCCTAGAAGGGCCGGGCCGGCCAGGGCGAGTCCGCCGGGCGCAGCGCGTCCGGCCCGTCCGGGCCGGTGAGCGCGGCGTGCACGGCGAGGGTGCCGGTGACGAGGGTCGGGTTGTGCAGCTTCCCGGCCTGGATCAGCCGGATCAGCTCCGGCACCGGCACCCAGGCGACCTCGATCTCCTGCTCCTCGCCCTCGGCCGCGTAGCGCTCCCCCTCGGCCGGCGACAGGTCGGTGGCGAGGAACATCCGCAGCGCCTCGTCGGTGCCGCCCGGGGAGGTGTAGTAGTCGGCGAGGATCCGCCAGGTACCGGCCTTGCAGTGCGCCTCCTCGTAGAGCTCGCGCTGGGCGGCGTGCCACGGGTTCTCGCCGGGGACGTCGAGCAGGCCGGCTGGCAGCTCCCAGAGCCGCTGGCGCACGGGGTGGCGGTACTGGCGCAGGATCAGCACGCGCTGCTCGTCGTCCAGGGCGAGCACCGAGACCGAGCCCGGGTGGGTCTGGTAGTCGCGGCGGGCCCAGCTGCCGTCGGGCATCCGGACCTCCTCGCTGCGCACGCCGGTGACCTTGCCCTGGAACGGCGTTCCGGTCGCCCGGACCTCCCATTCCTCGGCCACGTCGGTGATCACCCGGTCGCTCTGCTCGTCCATCGCTCTCCCCTTTTCGTCAGTACGACACAATCTAACGCCGGACGGCGGCCCCCCCGGAAAAGCGGGGGCCCCCGCCCGGGAAAGCACCAAGCCCAGGAAGGAAAACAACAACGAGGCCCC
>NZ_JBHWCL010000005.1:0-27575 GCF_042735125.1 Kitasatospora sp. NPDC059599
TAGCGAACCGAGCCACCGCCGTCGGCAACGCCGACCGGGCCACTCGCGGGAAACAGCGATGTTTGCATGCCGAGGACGATCCGGCCGTGGCCGGGAGTCAGCGGCTGCCCGGGTTCTTCACGCAGGCGTCCCGGCCGCCGTCGGTCAGCTCCGCCCACCTCTCGTACTCCTGGCGGACATACGGCCGCGCGGATGCCTCCCACGTGGACGAGCCGGGCCCGGCCGGACCCAGCACGAACCGGCCGTCGGTCAGGTCGAAGGCGAGCAGCTCGTACGCCGTACGCGCGGCCTCGGTGACGTCTTGCTCGTCGCCGCTCTGCAGCGCCAGGCGGTCGGCCAGCGCCGCCCGGCGCAGCCGGAACTCCCGCTCCAGGGAGGCGCGCGGGTACTCGCCGTCGTGCCTGAGCGCGGTCTGCAGGCGGGCCACCGCGGTGTTCTCGGCCACCGGTCCCAGGGCTGCGGCGTACGCGCTCTCCGGCAAGGGGGCGTCGAGGCCCTCGTCCGTGCGGGGATGGTGACCGGTCACTGTGGGTGGCCCCTCGGATGGTGGGTGATGAAGTCCGTTGCGGCCGGCTCCTTTTGGGTACCTTCGAAGGGTCCCGCCGCTGTTTTGCCGGGGCGCCAGACTACCTTCTGCGTTCGCTTGGTGACGGCATGTCTACTGGCCAGTAGGGTGCGGGGGGTGACCGGCCGCACCCGGCGCGACAGCGTCCGGCCGAAAGCATGCGCTCCGCTCGGCCGGATCGCCCCGGGCCGGCAGCGGAGCGGCGCCCGCCGGGGACGGCCTGGACTGTGCGTGTCGGATCGGGCGGTGCCGCTGCTCGTGGGTCACTTGTCCCAGGAGACGGCACGACCGAAGACCTCGTTGACCTGCGCCGCGACGTCTTGACGGATCGTGGCGAGCGAGACCGCGCCCATCACGGCGAAGGTCCAGCGCAGGCTCGTGGCCATCCCGGGACTGTCCGCCACGAACGGGACCATCGGCGACCGCGGCTGCGGCGAAAACCAACGCTGGCGCCAGGCGCGGCATCCACCGCGCCAGGCGGCCCGGGGCGACGACCTCGGACGGCGCACCCGCCAGCAGCGCCGCTCGGTCCCCCGCGAGCAGCGCCTGCAGGCCGTTCACGAGCGAGGCGGTCACCTCGTCGACCGCGGCGGTGCTGTGGGCCTGGGCGAGGTCGCGCTTGTGGGCGCGGAACACGGCGGCGATCCGCAGGCTTTCCAACCGCAGGCCAGCCGCCACCTCGGGCCACGGCTCGCGGATGCGCCCCGGGTACATGCCGGCGCGTTCCACCTCGACCGCGATCCCTTCCAGCCGTCTCGACCAGTCCGCGACGTCCTCGGCGGCGAACCAGCGGTGCCTCTTCGTGTGGAGATCGGCTACCAGCCGCGCCAGCCGGACGCACACCGCGTCGAATGGGCGGCCTCTCTTGCGCGCCGCCTTGACCCGGGCCCGGCCGTGGAGAACGTAGTACCCACCCAGCGCGATGCCGGCCAGGCATGCCGCAAGCATTCCGACCCACGACCCGTTGGCCCTCGCCTGGGTCCCCCGGCAGGGGCGTCAGCAGCCTGTGCCGCCCCTGGAGAGTGACGACCAGGAAGACGGCCGAGCAGGCGAGGACGGCCGTGAACGCCATGACCGCCTCAGCCCACTTCAGGCCGGGCACCAGCCGGCACAGCACGACCGTCCCCACAACTGCATGACCGCCTCAGCCCACTTCAGGCTGGGCACCAGCCGGCACAGCACGACCGTCCCCACAACTGGCAGGCCCGGAACGACCAGCAGAGCCACCATCCCCCAGACCACACCGCCCGCGACGAAGTCGGCCATCTCCTGCCGCGTCGGCTGCGGGGGACGGCGCACCCACGGGCTGTTCACCGCACCCAGCAGCGCGACCGCCACGCACACCCACAACGCCCGACGCATCCCTCATTCAACGGCCGTGTCCACGGTGTGCCACCGAAGCAGGACACCTCGGATCCGGCCGTCCAGGTGCGCTCCCTCCGCCTCGGGTACCGCCTCCTCGGCCGCAAGGGCCCGGTCCCCGCTGACCTTGTCGGCCAGGGTCTCCTTGAAACGGGCCCGCGGCATCAGCCGCCGGACCCGGGTACGGGCAGTACGCACCCACGCGATCGGCGGCATCGTCACCCCCGACACAGTAGAGGTGCACACACACCACCACCCGGCGTTCGCCGGAACCCGACCGCACCGTCGGCACGGGCACGGCTGTACACCCCCACGGCGCGCCCGCGCTGTCCGCTTCACCGCCCGACCGATTCCTCCTCGCCCGCCTCCTCCGGCAGTACGCGACACGTCATGGCGTGAACTCGCCAGTCTCACCCCCTCCTCCAGCCACCTTCCCCCGAACCCCGGTCGGGCGCGTTCGGCGGTCCCGCCGTCACCCCATGTCAGAGCGGCCGGCAACGGTGCAGGGGTCATCCGCAGCCGGTTGTCAGTGGGGGCGTGTACGGTCCGGGCGGCGGATGCCAGGGGAGAGGAAGCAGGGGCGGACATGGATGCGGTCGGGCCGGAGTCGCGCGAGTACCTCGACGGACTGTTCACACCGGGTCTGCGGATCGGCGGCAATCCGCACACCCCGTACAGCTGGATCGAGATCGCCAAGGTGGAGGAGGTCACCACGGTCCGGGTGCCGAGCGGTCGGCTGGCCGTGGACTCGCCCTGGAGCGCCGAGCCGCCGCGCGAGCTCGCGCTCCGCATCCCGCCCGGCGAGTACCGTGTGGAGGTCTCCTGGGCGGACTCTCCCAGCCTCGTCGGAGGCTTCTACGCCGAGCACCGGGAGTGCGCCGCAACCTGTCTGCGGGTGCGCGACGAGCCGGTGGTCACCTGGGAAATCGCCCTCGGCGTGGGCGAGGACGAGCCGGGTGGGCACGCTGCCGACGCGGGGTTCACGGCGGAGGAGGCCATGGGTTGCCTCGCCGACGCCACCGCCTGGAAGCCGCTGACCGCGCCGTTCCGCCGCTACCTGGCGGACGTGGCCGCCGCCGGCTTCGGTGGCCCACCGATCGAGCGGGCCACCGAGGATCTCTGCGAGGGCTACTTCGAGCTCACTCGCGACGAGGCCCGCCAGGCCGACCTGCTGGCCTTCGGCGTCCCGGAAGGCTGGGCTCAGGTCTGGGCGGGCCGCACACGTGACGGCGAGGTCGCGGTGATCGTCGTCCCAGGCCCGGTGTCCACCGGCCCGTGACCAGGACACGCTCCCGACAGCTTCCGAGAGCCTCGCTCAGCGGGTCTCCCCGGTCTCCTCGACGGTGCGGACCTCGCACTGGTCGAGGCGGCGGGCCAGGTAGCTGCACGCGGCCAGGCGCTCCATGGCCTCCTGCTCGGCCAGTTCGTCCCGGGTGTGCGTCGTGACGTTGCGGACAATGAGGTTCAGGCCGGTCACCGAGTTGTTAAGGGCGTTGGCCAGCGGTTCCAGCCCACCACGCATGCTCCTGTTCGTCTTGTCAGTGGGGGCTGGCGGGCCACACGAGCTTCGGCCGGCCAGGGCTGGGCTCGCCCACCAGCAGAGTCTCCTGCCAGAACCGGGTGTCGTTCACGTCGTACGGCCCAGTTACTCCTTCCAACGCATGTTCAACGCCCCTGCGGCTTCCCGCACCGCGACCTGGAACCGGTGACCCGGCCAGTGAGCGGCCGCTTCAGTCCAGACGACACGCACGCAACTATGAACGGCTCATCCAGCACTCCGAGTCGCTGATCAGTCGGGCCGCGATCACCCTCATGACCAGGCGCATCACACGACGCCAGTCCCGCCGGTCCAGGCAGCCGGCCTGCCGCGCAGCCCAGCGGGACTGATCATTCTCACGGTCACCGCAGACACCTCGGCCCGGGGCGGCCCGAACCGCTGGCCCGAACTCCACTCTCCCACGGCCGCTACCGGCCCGTTAGCAGAACCACCGGCGCTTGAAGGTCGTCGCCGTCCGAGCCTTCACCGTGGTCCGTACGGCGGCCAGGGGCCGGCGAGCAGCCGCTCGGCCTCCGCCACGATCATTCGGGCGAGCTCCTCGGGTGTGTGGTGCTGCTTCGTCTCCCAGTCGTTGCAGTCGTCGACCAGGTCGACCAGCGGCCGCAGTTCCTGGGGCCGGGCCAGCATGCCCCACCCGTCGTATGTGATCACGCCACCGCCAGCTGCGGGTGCCATGCTTCCGGTCACGATCAGACGGAGCCACCAGCGGACGAGCTCCCAGCGGGCTGACTCCCATGGGATCTCGGTGTCGCCGGTAGGCAGGCTATAAGCAATGCCCAGCTCGGTCAGCACCTGCTCGAAGAGCGCGGAGGCCTGCTCGTACTCGCCGTGGGACAGGCCTGCGAGCAGCGGTAGGGACGGCGCCTCGACGTCGAGCGCCATTGCCGTCAATCCGGCCTGGACCAGCTGCTCCTCGTAGACCTGGCGGCCGATCAGGCGCTCCAGCGCCAGCATCCGCAGGTGCTCGACCGCCTCTTTCGCGGTGGTGGCGTACGGGTCGTGCGGCGTGGTGAACTCGGTCTCCGGGCCGCCCTCGACGATGTACGACCAGAAGCCGACGGTCACACGAGCCCGGGAGAGCCCGCTCGGCCGGCCGGTGAACTCGGCCCGGATGTAGTCGGCGAGGTCGATCCCGTAGTAGATGATGTCGGTCTGGTGAACCGAGAGCACTGGGTGACCCGACTCGCCTTCCGTGCCTGGCAGGTAGCGGTGGCTGTAGACCGGAACCAGCTGCGGGACGGTCGCCAGTTCGGTCCGTGCGATCCGTAGCGCGGCGGGCGTCTCCTCGGGCCTTGGCCCCCACGCCGGGAACCAGAACCCGCTGTGCTCGACGTCGAACAGCACACCCTCGACCGGCCACGAGAGCCGCGCCTGCAGGTCCTCAGGGTCACCGTGCCGCCAGTCCGGCCAGCTCCGGGACCCGTGCGGGAGGCCGGCAGACAGAAAGACCCGATGGTCGGCCGCGAACCGGAAGCCGAACCGGGCCTCGACGTCATCGAGTTCCTGCTCGCTGAGACCCGGCCCGATCTCGGCACGGAGAAAACGCTGGAGGTCCCTGGCGGCTTCGAGGGTCAGCGACGGGGCCGACGAATGGGTCATTCGGGCAGCGTAATGGCCTGATGCGACCGCAGGCACGGCATATCCCCGGCCACCACGGCGACACGCGGGTTGCAGCGGGGCTGCATCGGCTGATGCAGCGGGGCCGACGGCTGCTTCCTGGGCTTTGGCCTTGGCGCGGTCGACCTTGCTGCGGCAGGAGCGGGAGCAGTACAGCGGCGCCCGGGTGCGGCCCGCAGGCAGCGGGTTGGAGCAGTCGTACCTGGCCCGCGCCGTCGGCCGGCTGGTCGGTGGCCGCGGTCGGCCGGGGCGCTGTCCATGTCCGGGATGGTAGCCGCCGAGGTCAGCCGCCTGTGCGGGATTGCCCCGCCCCCGGAGGCGGGGCGATACTCCGGCGCTGGCAGGTGGGGTCAGGGGGGTTCTGCACGACGGTGTCGCCGCTGCTGCACCAGGATGTCGTCGCACTGCAGCAAGGTGACGCGCTGTGCTGCACCAGGATGTCGCCGCCGCGCTGCACGACGGTGTCACCGGGACGGATGCAGCAGGACCCCGTGCTGCACCGGTGCTGCACCGGCCGGTGCAGCACGGAGGGAGCCGGCCTCGCCGTACGGTCCCGTCCCGCAAGCCGGGCCCGGCGCCGTGCGCATGGTCGGTGCGCAGGATCCGCAAGGCCCGCACCGTGCGCAACGGCTGGCCTTGCGCATGCGCAGAGGTCCCGCACTGCGCATGCGCAAGGTGCGGAACGGGCGGTTGGAACGGTGGCCGGCCGGTGGTCCGGCCGGGGCGGCGCGCAGCGCCAGGCGGTGAAGTGCGATGCCCGTCGCAGTGCTCTGACCTGCGGTGGAAAGTTTGGCGGGGCGAAACTCACCGGCCTTGCGGGGCGGATCTCACCGGGTGCGGGGGCAAACTCACCGGCCTTGCGGGTGCGGTGCGCGGCCCCGGGCCGGGCACGATGGAGACAGGCACGGACGAGGAGACAGCGATGCGTACCGGGGACGTCGTGGTCGGCGAGGCCTACATCGCGAGCATCCCCCAGCGCCTCCCGGAGCAGCTGCGCCGTCCGGGAGACACGCCCGAGCAGTGGCGGGCGAACATGCAGCTGCACCTGGTCCGCGGCCGGCGCATCACGGTGACGGTGACCGACGTCGGCGAGGAGCCCGGCACGGTGGTGGTCAGCCGGGACGTCCCGGCCGGACGCGTCGCGCTGCGCCTGACCGCCGAGCAGGCCGCGGCCCTCGATCTCGCCGAGGGCCAGGAGTACGAGATCACCGGCATCGTCACCGACGCGGACGGGCAGGCCCTCACCTTCCCCGGCACGATCGCCCACACCATCCCGGCCCGCTGGCTGCGCCCGGCCGACGAGCAGCTGGAGCTCCACCCAGACACGGACCACTTCCACCGCGCGCTGGTGTGCCGGGACGCGGACGGGATGACGCCGGCCGAGATCGACCGGGCGGCGGAGAAGGCGCTGGCGCAGCTCCACCATGTCCGGGGCCTGGCGCTGGAGGACCCGGACGTCGACCACTCGGTGCTCACCTCCGAGGTAGACCACCGGGAGTGGCTGCGGATCGCCGAACGGATGCGGACGGCCGGGCTCGCCGCCTACGATCCGCGGGTCGACCCGGACGCCGTGGAGCACCCGCCGCTGGTCCACTTCCGGCAGACCTGACCGGGCTGTCCCACCTTGTCTCAGGTCCGGCCGCAGAACGCCGCCATCTGGGGATATGGGGTGGGACCGTCCTAGCGAATCGGGGCATACCGGGCAGGGTGGGACAGGGGTGTCCCAGCCCAGCCTTGTCCCAGGCAGGCGGCAGCACGGCCGTCCTCTGACAGGTGATCTTGACCGTTTGCCAGGTGAGTTTGGCCGCCCGGTTCAGCGGGTTCGTGGTCCGGATCTCGTCGGTGGGAGGGAAGGATAATGATCAATCTGGTTCCCTGTAGGGGTACAGGCGCGGTGTCGTCCCGGCTCGCACTCCTAGCGCTTGACTCTGTTGCGCACCGCCAACAGGGCGAGGATGAGCAGGATCGGCTCAAGGAACCGGGAGACCATCTCGATGTAGGTGCCGCTGGTGGTCAGTCCGTGCCCGCCAGAGCGGAAAACCACCGAGTTCAACGCAGTTCGAGTCGCCCAATCAAGGCGTCGTACGGTGAACTTCGCACCGGGTGCGGCTCCTCCGGGCTCCTGAGGCGTGGTGCTCAGGCTGACGTTCTGCCCTGCTGTCACCGTGCCCTGCGTCTGCTGCGTCGGGCTCGGGTCCTGGGGCAACCCGAACTGCATCAGCAGGACCACAGTCAGCAACATCATCGCGACTAGCCAGCCCACGGCGCGGAAGGCTCGCAAACCGTAGCCGGAGACCAGCCAGTACGCCCACAACAGTGCACGTTCCGAGAACGGGGTCTCTGCCCGGTCGTGTCGGCGCATCTCCATCTCACCGTAGTAGAAATCTGCAGCGCCGGGCTCGTTTTTGCTGTCCTCGAACGCCTTACGCAGCTGCCGGTAGATTGCGGCCAGGTGTGCCGGACTCAACGCTGGACCGTCCTGGCTCCAGCTACGCGGCAGGTCAGGTTTTCTGTCGTCGGACTGCTTGGGCAGGTGGGACTTCTCAAGCTCAGCCAGCCAGCGGGGATCCAGCCAGTGGGGTTCCTCGGCAAGCGTGCGTCGGCGGCTCCACCGGTAGAGCCAGCTCCTGAACGAGCTCCAGCGCCACCGTTTTTCGGACTGTTCAACCTCGTCGGTCTGTTCAGCCCGCCAGTGGTGTTCCTCGACCAGCGTGCGTCGGCGGCTCCACCGGTAGAGCCAGCTCTTGTACCAGCTCCAGCGCCAGTGGAAGCCTGCGGGTGTGCGAGCGAAGGTGCACTGGCCTTCCAAGCGGACTTGGTCCAGGTGGAACGCTCCCGAGAAGACACAGGACGTCAGGTCGACGTCGGTCAGAACTAGGTGGGCCGCATCCACCCCTCGCACAGAGGCGACCCGCACAGTGGACTGGCGGTCAAGGTGCTCGGTCAGTGACGCGTCCAGTGATCCCTCGTCGCGCCACGGTGTCTCATCGAGCCACGTCTTGGGGATTTCGAAATGGGTGGGGTGAGCGGTAATGGCTACGGGGGCGGACAGCACGGCATCAGTCAGATCCACCGTCGCGTAGCGCAGGTGCAGGGCCGCCGTCGACCTCCACTGCGTCCGCACGCAGTGCACCTCGTCCGCCGCGATCTCCATCGTTACCGGCGCCTCGAAGACCGCGCCGGACAGGTCAATCTCATAGAAAGACATCAGCGGTCCGAAAATCGGCGGCTTGGTGAACCGGGCTGCGCTGAAGTGCGCGTTGCCGGCGAACGTCACCCCTTTGAAGGTGGTGTATCCGTCGAACATTACCCTCGCGAACGACGCGGGGGACTCTGTGAACGTGGCCTTCGCAAACCAAGCAACGCTAGTGAATGTCGCATCGTCGAACACGACCTCCTTGAAGGTCGTCTGCCTGAAAATGGCGTCGCCCTTGAACGTCACGCCGAGGAATCCGGCGATGCCGGTGAACGTTGCCAAACTGAACACGGCATCACCGCTGAACGTCGCCTGATCGAACAGGGCCTGACCCAACAGAGGAGGTCCGCCGGCATGGTCTCGGAGAGCATCGAGGAGCGCGTTGAGGAGGGGGGTGGTGAAGGGGGTGCCGCGATGGTCGATGTCGTCACCAGTGGCCAGTCCCTCGAAATAGGCGGCGCGACCAGGATCAGACAGGTGGGCCAGGCAGGCGACATGACCGGGGACGCGGGCACCACGGCAGCCGACCGGGTCGTCCGGGCGGTGGGCGCCGTACCCACAGTGCGGCCAGTCGGGCGGCTGCGGCGTTGGTGCGGGCGGCGTACTCATGGCCCGGAGACCGTCCGGTGCGTCATGGCATCCATCGTCGTCCGCTCATACGACTTCGGCGGCGTCCGGCGGCGGCCTGGCGCGCGGGTTCACCCTCCCGGCAGCCGTCGGAGAGGGAAGGTAATGACGGTTATCCCTCCCTGGCGGCAAGATCCAGACCGAATCCGCCCCATGAGTCCGGGCGGTCAAACTCGCCTGGCAAACGGTCAAGATCGCCTGTCAGAGGACAACGGCGCCCGCCGGTGATGGCCCGGATCGTGCGTCCTCGGGTCCGGCGGGCACCGGCAGCAGCGTAGCGGGCGAAGGCCCGCCGGCCCGGCTTCTACAGCGCGGGGTGGGGCGGGTCTTCGGGAACACGATCCGTACGGTCGGCGGCCAGGGCGGGGCGGGAGCGTAGGCGTGCACGACGGGCAGCGGCAGGGACGACAGGCCGTCATCGTCGGAGTGGTCGTAGTGGTCGCTCATTCTGTTCTGCGAATTTCGTCGGTGAATTCGCGTGCGGGGTCGCGCAAATGGAAAGTCCCGGCCGCTTGGGAGCGGCCGGGACTTCTTTTTCGGCGACACAGAGGGGTGTGGCGGGGTGTTCGGGGCGTCTAGAGCCCCTCCAGGTCCATCCAGGAGACGTCGTTGAGCTCGACGTCGAGGCTGCGGGCGCGGTGGCCGTTGTCCTTGAAGTAGTGCTCGCGCAGGCCCTCGGCGAGGATCCGCTCCTGCTCGGCCTGGCTGGCCCCGGCGTCGCGGGCCGCGTACAGCTTCTGGGCCACGGTGCCGGGCATCTTCTGGGTGATGGTGCGGGGGCGGGGGTCGTCGGTCGAGCCGGCCGCCGAGCTGTACCCGAACGTGCCGGAGATGTGCAGCATGAAGCCGTTGGTCTCGGCGGCGTTGCGCACGCGCTGCTTGACCTTGGGCTGCCACTTCGCGCGGACCTGCTGCTCGACCTTCTTCGCGGCGGCGGCCTTCGGGACGGCCTGGCCCTTGAGCCAGCGCTGCACGGTGCGCTGGCTGACGCCGAGTTCGGCGGCCAGGGCCTTGGTGGAGCCCATGACGCCCTTGAGCAGGAACCGCATCCGGGCGGCGGTGGACTGCGGGATCGGGCGGGTGCGCTCGGCGCGCTCCAGGCCCTCGTCGATCTCCCCCATTGGGCTGTCCTTCCTCGAGGTCGTGATGGCGGTGGGGACCGCCCGGCGCCGGGCGGTCGGGTTCAGCGGGTCCAGCCGATGAGGGTGAGGCGGTGGCCGCGGTCTTCGAGGTCGCGGCGGGAGACGGCTCCCTCGCGGGCGTGGACCAGCGGCAGCGCCAGGCCGTCGCCGTCGCGGGTCGGGACGTCGTTCCACACGCCGCCCTGGTCGTCCAGCCACAGGGCGGTATGGTCCTCGCTCGGCGCGGCGGCCGGCGCCACGATGCCCGCGGTCTGCGCGGCGCGCAGCCAGGCGTCGGCCTGCCCGGTCAGCTCGGCCCGGACCTCCGGCTTCAAGCGGGTCCAGGCGGCGGACCCCAACCTGGTGTGACGCCAGCAGGCGGCGGCGAGCTGTTCGGCGCGCGGGTCGTGCTCCATCGGGTCCTCCCCTTAGTCCGGCCGCCGGTCGGCGGCCCGCTGCTGACGAATCGTGCGGGCCGGGCCCGCGTGGTGCGGGCCCGACCCCGGTGCGGCTACTCATCGGCGGAGACGATCCCGCCGGTCTTGATGTGCCGGGCGGGTTCGCCCCGTCGGCGAGCAGCTCGGCGATCTCGGCCATCGGCCTGCTGCCCTCGAACTTGACCATCCCCGGGCTGACGCCGAGGCGCAGCGAGGTGGTGAGGGTGCCGTCCAGGCAGGCGAGGACGTCCAGGGCGCCGGGGCCCGGGGAGGCGAACACCGCGCAGTCGGAGAGCACCGCGAAGCAGTGCAGGCCGGTGTCGCCGGCCATCTTGCGGAGCTTGCGGTGGAGGTTGACGGTGGCGGTGTCGATGACCAGGGCGCGCATCAGCGGGTCCCAGGTCGGGCGGTCGAGTGCGGGCCAGCGCTCGCCGGGCTTGTAGCCGTGGCCGCGGGGGCGTTCGCGCATCTTGCCGATGGTGCCCTTGGCGGTCTGCTTGATCGCGGTGAGGACCGCGAGCTCGGCCGGGTCGCCCTGCTTGGCGGCGGCCATGGCGTCGAGGAACGCGACCGGGTCGGTGTCGGCGAGGGTGAGCGGGACGCCCAGGGCGGCCATCGTGTCCAGGTAGGCCTGCCGCAGGCGATTGCGCCACGGGTCGAGGTAGGGGCCGTGCTCGTAGCGCAGGTACGCCTCGGTGGGCTGTACCCGGGCGCCGAGCTCCATGGCGTAGGCGACCTTCACCGTGCTGTACCAGGCCGGCCCGGTCGGGCGGGAGCCGTCCGCGGTGAACGGGCTGGGGAGCAGCGGGTTCGTGTCGAGGCCGGACAGGTCGACCAGCCACGAGCCCGGGATCTTCGGGTCGAAGACCGGGTTGACCACGTGCACGGGCGGGCCCAGCGGCAGGGTGAGGCGGCCGGCGGCGGCGAGGAAGGCCATGTTGACGTCCAGACCCACCGCCCAGGCGGAGCGCTTCTCGGTGTCGGTGAGCTCGCGGTGCCAGTCCCAGGCTTCGGTCACCAGCTCGCCGCCCGGCTCCCGGTCCTGGGCGAGCGGGTGGACGTCCAGGACCTCCGGCGGCGCCGGGTCGAAGGCGTCCTTCGGGCGGGAGCCCTCCACCAGTCCGGACGTCCAGCCGGCCTCGGTGCGCACCGCACGGGTCGGCGGGCGCAGCGCGGTGACGAGCTCGAGGCCGGAGACGGCGGTGGAGCCGAGCGGGGTGAGGACGCGGGTGGTGTAGGTGCCGAGCAGCCGGGCCAGGTCCGAGGCGGCGAGGCCGTCCGGGATCTGCCAGCCGCCGGATGCGAGGGCGCCCCAGGCGGGGATGCACAGCTGCACGCACTGGCGCTTGCCGTCCTCGGGGGTGCGGTAGATCCGCGCCCACGGGCCGAGGCCGCGCTGGGTCAGCAGCCAGCCGGCCTTCTCGATCTGCTTGACGGCCTTATGGGTCTTCGGCAGCTGGCCGAGCCGGGGGACGAACTCCTTCCTCTCGTCCCGCCCGAGCGGGGGCAGGCTGAGTTCGGCGAGCGCGGCGTCGGTGAGGGCGACCAGGGCGTCGCCGTCCTTGCCGTGGCGGTGCAGGCGGGGCAAGCCGAGCCCGGTCTCCAGCGCGCACTCCACGACGTCGGCGAGGGTGCGCCCAGCACGGGCGGTGGCGGCCTCGCCGTCGTCGGCGAGGCAGGGCCACCAGGGCCTTCCCGCCCGAGACAACGCCCAGCACCGCGAGCGGCCCGGCCAGGAACCGCGCGGCGGCCGCAGCCTCCCAGTCCGCCAGCCTGTCCTCGGCAGCGGGCTTCTTCGCCGGAGCCTTCCGCGCCCTGCACGGACCCGGCCACCGGACCCGACAACGGAGCCGCACGACGCGCCACCGGACCGGCCGCGGGGGCGGCCTGGCGGGGCGCAGCGACCGGAGCGACTGGAGCCACCGGTTCGGCGTACGCGGCCACGCCGGGCTCCTCCGTGACCGGGACCGTGGCCGCGGGCGGCACGGCCGGGGCCGGGGTGCACCAGCCGCCCGCGTGGACCGGGCGGCCCTGCGAGCGGTACGGCGTCGCACGACCGCATCGCACCCACGGCGCGGGCGCGGCCAGCAGCAGCAAGCCGTCCGGCCTATGGTCCAGCGACGCCGGCTGCGCCGCCGGTGCGGCGGCGAACGCCTCCGGCACCGGATCGGGCCCGGGTACGGCGGCTGGTACGCCCTGAACCGGGACTGGGGGCCGGCCCGCTGCGGCCGGGCCGGCTTCGGCGCGCACGAGCCCGGCGGCCTGCGCCCGGCGCAGCCACTCGGCCGGCTCCACCGTGCCGTGCTGCAGCGCCAGCGTCGCGAGGAACCGGATGTAGAACTCGTGCTTGGGCGGGCGGGGATGCGTCGTCCCGGCCTCCCACCGCACGATCGTCTCCCGCCGGGTCTTCAGCTCGGCCGCCAGCTCCTCCTGGGTGAACCAGGCCCGGCAGCCGCTCTGCGGCGAACTCCTGACGGGCCTGGTCGCGCCCGCTGGATTTCCCCGAAGCGGCCCCAGCCTGGACGCACCTCTGGCATGCTCACCCGAACACAGCAGGCCCCGGGTGACCGGAGCCTTACACAGAGTCAGGTGTCGGGTCGGGGTGGGCAGTGCAGTGCACGATCAGCGCGTCGATGTTCCTAGCGATCATCATCGTCTCCGCAGCCGAGCCGACGCAGTGCTCACCGTCGACACCTTCTGGGCCCTGATCGCCGCCACGTTCTTGCGGCCACGCCACCCTCCAAGTCGTCGGCGTCGTCCTAAGCCACCCACTGACCCTGTATCCGGCCGGACGGTATGCACCGCCGACGCGGCCGGAGCGCACTCGTACACCAGACCCAGTCGAGGAGAAGCCGTGGCGGAATCCGTGTGGACCATGTTGTTCTGGTCGATCGTGGCAGTCCTGGCCGCCGTAGCCATCGTGGCCTGGCGGAGGAGCCTCTACCCCGGCACCTGGCGGCACGCCTTCGACCCCCGCCACAGCCCGGAGCGGCAAAAGCTGCACACGGCCCGATGGAACCTGCGCCGGGCGGAGCAGAACGTGGCCACCGAGCAGAAGCGCGCCCACTCCGCCGCGGCCGACGCCGCAAACGAGCACGAGGCCCGGGTGAGAAATGCCGAACTCCACTTGGCAGCGCTGCGCGCCCCGGGCCGCGGAGCGCTGCTCCATTCCCTCGGCGACCGCCTGGATCTGTACGAGCACGCCCTGCGGGTGCGCACCGGCGCCACCCACCCACTCCTCGGTCTCACGATCGACGACCAGTACTCCCCTGCAGAGGCCTACATCTACCTGACGCCGCCCGACGGCCAGCGCGAGCTGCTCACTCTCGCGTTGGAGAGCACCCCACAGGCAGACGTACGTGCCTTCGTCGTCCATGTTCACAACGCCATCGCCAGCACCGGGCCCGCCCTCAAACAGCTCCAAGCCCTCATCCCCGAGGCCGAAGCCGAACTGAGGCGCGTCACCGCCGACACCCGCGACCGCCGCCAGGCCGAACAGAACCTGCAGCAGGTCACCGCCCGGTTGAAGAACGACCTTCGCATCCCTCAGGCCCGACGTGAACTGAACGCCGCCTACGACCGCTGGCACCAACTGACCGGCCGCCGCCCCGGGTGACCGTCCTCACGGCGGCGCCGAGGAAGGTCAGGTCGGCGACCAGCGGCTCCTGAGCAACCGAGTGCGGAACCGGGTCGCCGCCGGCGTGAAGATCGCGCATCTCCAGTTCATCACGGGCTTGGTAGCTTCAGCTGCTGAGCCTCAACGGTCCAAGATCGTCTTCCTCGCCTTCGCCCCCGCTCCTCGAGGCCCGGGCCTCGAGGTGCAGAACCTGCTGGGCCGCGTACTGGCTGCCGGCTTCAGCAGCCCGCGAGTACCAGGCCAGGGCCTCCTCCTGCATACCGGCTTCCCGGAAGAGATCCCCCATCTCCCGCACCGCCCGACGGTCCCTGGCATCCACGCGGTGCTGGAGCCAGGCCACTGCGGCCTGGAGACCACGGTGGTTGCGCAGCAGCCACACCGCCTCCCGGTAGGCGTGCCATTCCCCCGCGTCGGCGGCCTTCGTGAACGCCGCGACCGCCTCGTCCACCAGCGTCCGGTCGCTCTCGCACTTGTCCCGCAGGATCAGCCCGATCTGCATCGACGCCTTCGAATCGCCCAGCGCGGACAGCTCCCGGAAGCACCCCAGAGCTTCGTCGGGCCGTTCGGTCGTCCGGTAGAGCACCGCGAGCCGCCACAAGGCCATCAGGTCCGGGGGCGTCGCCCCCGCAGCCTCGCGATAGAGCGACAGCGCCTCGCTCTCCCGGCCTGCCGACGTCAGCAGATCCGCCAGCGGCAGCATGCTCGACCGGTCACCGTGGTACACCGCCGCCCGATACATCACGATCGCCTCGTCGTCCCGGCCCAGCCCCTGAAGATGCTCCGCAGCGTTGCGCCATCCCGTCAGGTCCCCCGCCTCCCCGGCATCCATGTAGAAGCGCAGGGCCCTCGTCCTGTCCCCCGCGTCCCAGAGCAGGTGCGCGGCTTCCCGCAGGGCAGCCGGCCTTCCCTCAGCAGCCACTGTCCGCAACCATCGGACCGTTTCCTCGGTCCGACCGTTGCGCTGCATCAGCGAGACCGCCGCCCGCAGCGCGTGATCGTGCCCGTCAGCCAGCGCCGCCTTCTGATAGATCGCAACCGCCTCTTCGTCCCGGCCTTCGCGAAGAAGCCGCCGTGCGGCCGCAACAGCGGCGTTGGCATCGCCCGCCTCAGCCAGGGTCCTCAGCCATGAGATCGCCTCGTATGGCTCGCCGTTCTCGCTCAGCAGCCTGGCCGCCGGCTCGAGGGCCTGAGGGTCGCCGGCTTCCGCAGCCCGTTGGTACCACGTTGCCGCCTCCTCCAGACGACCCGACTGCTCCAGGAGGGCTCCGGCCATGTGCAGGGTATGGGTGTCCCCCCTCTCGACAGCCGTGTGGAGATTCCGGGTCTTCAGCAGCGGATGGACGTTGCGGCTCGCGGACAGGAACTGGGCCACGGCCCCCCGGGTCGCGTTGACATCGGCCAGGGCCAGCCGGGGATCCCGCCCGACAGCTCCGGTCAGCGAGACAAGATCGTCGCCGGTGAACCGGTCCGGCACGTTGACGGCACAGTCCTCGACCAGGGTTCGCGCCGCCGTGGCGACCGCCCCGGTCGACCCGCGTGCCCGGTTCAGCAGCGCCGTCGTCGCCGAAATGGTGCCGACCACCAGCACCGGGGCACGACGCTGGTCGTGCAGAGCATCGAGGATCTCGGCGTGGACCCGCCCCGCAGCAGAGCACTGCGCAGGGTCCAGGTACCGGTCGATCCGATCCAGCCACACCACCGTGCGCGGCCCGGCCTGCGCCAGCACCTCGACCACATGCTCACCGTCCAACGGGTCCGTCGGGTACCCCAGGCGCCACGTCCTGGGCAGCCGCTGCAGCGCCTCCCAGCAGCTACGCGACTTGCCGGTCGCCCGGCGGCCACGGGCAACGACCATCGCACTGTGACCCTCGACGGCCTGCCGCACGACGTCGTCGAGCGCCTGGTCGTGGTCCCGCCGGACATAGGGCACCAGGACCGGCAGCACGTCCTCGGCGTCCGCGAGCGCCACCGCTTCCCGAACTCCGAGAGCCAACGGGTCCGCCTCGGCCACCGCACGCCCGTACGGCCGCTCCGCCGCTGCCCGGATCCACAGCTCCCGGGCCTGCGCGCCGGCCGTCACCGGCTCGGCCCCAGCCATGCGGGCCACCACCGCCGCCACCGCCACCGCCACCGCCACCGCATCCACCTGAAGCCCGAGCGCCGATGAGTGCAACAGTCTGTTCACCGTGTCCCGCGTCGGCGCCGAATCCAGCGAGTCGTCCAGACGGACCGCGGCAGCGATGTCCGCCAGCGACGGCCACCCCGCCTCCAGGTACAACGTGTGCACGAAGTCCTTGAACTCCCGCACCAGCCCGGGCCGCACCCAGGCCCGCGGCGCCGACGACCGACGCCGCGATCCCCCGATCCTGCGCGCCGAAGTCCCTGCCCGGCCATCCCGCGGCAGCATCCCTACAGCTCCGGCTCCCCGTTCACGGCCCCGCACCCGTCCCACAGCCTGAAGACGCATCCACAGCTGCTCCCACACGACGTCCGGATAGCCCGCCGCCGGCGAGCCGTCGAACTGTGAGATCACCCGCATGAACACACAGAACACCTGCTCCGTAGGCACCACGCCCGGCTAGCGCGTCTCCCAGCGTGCTCCGGGACAGGCTCAGGCCCATGTGCTTGGCCCGCTCCTCCACGGCGCGCAGCGAGGGGCTGCCGCTCAGCAGCAGCGCCGTGCGCATCTGCTCACGCAGGTGGTGTGCCTCGCTCAGCAGTTCGGGCTCATGCCAGTCGGTCGAGACCTGTCCACGTGCCGCTGACGAGTTCGCTGGGGTCTTGCGCCACAGTCGCTCCGCCTTTCGCATCTCCGACGGGGTGGCACCGCACGCCCGGGCGAAGGCCTGCACGACGTCCAGCCCTGGACGACGGCGCCCGGACGCGGCCCGGGAGAGCGTGGCGACGGATATACGCGGCGATGTCTCTTGGGACATCTGTGCGTAGGTCCTTCCGCTGCGCGAGCACAGAGCCTGGAGAAACTCGGCGAGGTGCCCGGCGACCGCTCCCTCGGCGATCGCCTTCTTCGGCCTTCCCACGGCGTTCGCTCACCTGCGCCGGCGCCCTGTGGAGGCGGCCGAGACCAGCCGTCTCACCAACTCGGCCGCCGTCACGACGGCCGCGCTGGACAGCACGATGATCGTCTCGGTCGACATCCCCATCGCAGCCAGCGCGACGAAGACGGCCAGCACCGCCACTGCCAGAACGACGACACCGGCGGGAACCCGCCCGTCGGCGCTGCCCTCGCGGCTTCTGCGCCGTGCGGGCCTGCCCTGTGTGTTCATGTGAAGTCCTTCCGATGGCCGCAGCTTTGACGAGACATCAGGTGTGGGAAGGGGTCGTAGTCCTCCACCACACCGCGCCGCTAAGTGTTGAACACGCCGAAGCCCTGGCTGAGCCATTGGACATTTTCTTCCGCCAGGGCTTGAAACAACCTGGACCCGGCTCAGGGGGTCTCCGCAGATCAGGGCACCGGAGTCCTGGCAGCAGTCGACGCTTGTCCGGTTTTCAGTCCGGCGTCCGCGCCACCCTTGGGCCTGTTGCATGGTTGTCCGGGTTTTGGTGCAAAAACAGAGCCCCCTATGTGACCTATCTGTACTGGTCAGAGCGCGTTCAATGCCGCGCGCACCTGCCGGAAGCAGCACGGTGTCCGGTGTAAAAGCGTTGCAACCCGCAGCCGCTTCTCCCGGGGCGCGACACATTGATGACAACCTCCCGGCCGCAGCCCAGACACCCACGCCGGGGACCATCGCCGTGCCCCGGTCGTAGCGGAGCCGGCAACCAGCCACCAGGCTGGCCACGTTCGGGGACGCCTCCAAGGCGTCCCCGAACGCCCACCCACCAACCGGACGGCAGCCCCTGTACCACCGAGTCGCGGCGAATCCGGGAGCCCCTTCCTGCGGGTTTCGACATTCCCGCAGCCCCGGCCCGCAGTTAGGGTCTGTCCGAAAAATGATCATCTGGCCCGTTCGCGGAGCCAGATGATCAGGGAGGCCGGGGCAACTCCGGCGCGAGAGCGGCTGGCGAGCTTGTCGAAGCGCGTGGCGATCGCGCGACCTGCTTGAGGCAGGCGAAGCATCGTTCGGCCACACTACGGTCGCGGTAGATCGCCCGGTCGAACGCGGGCGGCCAGCCGCCGAGGGATCCGCGCCGCCTGCGGTTTGCCGCCTGGTCGCGGCGCTCGGGGATCGTGACAGCGACGCCCCGGCGCCGCAACAGGTAGCGGATCGCCCTGCTGGAAGAGGCCTTATCGCCCAGCACCCGCAACGGCGTCGTGTGCGGGCAGCCCGAGCCCGACCGCGGGACGCAGATCCCGTCCAGGACCTGGCCGAACGCGATGGTGTCGTTGGACCATGCCGCCTGGGAGATGTGCCCGCTCGACCAGGGCCGGCAGCACCTGCTGCCGGCCCGGCCTGTCGGGCGTGCGGAATAGGGCAGCCCAGTCCATGTCTTCAGCTCGACCGGGACGCGGTACTGCGGGATGCACAGGGGGGGCCGGGGCCTGCTGTCCCTGGGGCGGGTAGCGTCCTTCTGGTGAATCTCAACCTCTTCAACGATGTGCCCGACGGCCTGACTCGACGAGCTCGATCGTTCGTCCAAGCGCACGGAGTCAAAGTCGATGTCAGGCACGTTGAGGACCACAGACAGTGGTGGCTTGAGCGAGACATCCCGGCGGCGGTCATCGACCGGATGGCGGCTTATGAAGAGCGCTGGGGCGGTCTGGTCCTCCCACCCGCATCTCAGTACGACGGCGGCCCGAGGTATCTCGAAGCGGACTCCCCTGAAGGCTCTGAATCTGAAGGTTGGTGGTTCGAGGCCGGGATGCAGCGGACCGCGGTCCCGTACGGGTTCATGATCGGGCCGTCTGGCGAGTTCGGCATTCACACAGGTCAGTGGGTCCCTCTCCACGCCACCGTCGAGGGCTGGGTGGAGTCGCTCGCGCTGACCCACCACGCGTCCATGTGGGCGAAGCAGATCATCAAGGTCACCGGCGACGATATCGATGGCATCGTGCTGGACGGGTTCGAGCCGGTGCGCGAAGTGATGGGCCTGGCCGACGCCTGGTGGCGAGGGGCCGACTCCCTGGTGGCCGTCTACACAGGTGAGGCCGAGGCCCACTCCTTTCCGCGGAGCCGCACCGCGTTGATTTATTCCGGCTTGGACGAGTGGGGCTTGCGAGGAGGCGTCAGGGACAGCACCAGCTGAGGACATCAGGAGTGATCCAGAGTCTCGCCGGCGTCTGATCGGCGGGCCACCTCGGCTGCGTAGGCGGTCCTGACGGCCCCGGCGGCCCAGCGCTCGGCTGCTGCCGGGCTGACCTCTCCCTCGGCGCCGGGAGGCAGGACGCTGAACTCGGCCTGGGCTGACCACCTGGCTGACCTGGTCAAGCAGGCCAGGAACCGCCGGGGGCTCCCGTAGTAGGGCGCCGGGCCTGCCGCCATCCCCCATCGCACAATGCTATGCAGGTTAAGACATAAATTCGAAAGGATCCTGGATGCTGCCCAGGCGCGTAACCATGGAAGAGGAGGCCGTGCTTGCGCGACTCGCCGCCGAAGTCGAGGCAGACTTGCGCTACGTCGGCCTGCCGGTTCTCTCGACCGGCGACTGTTGGACCGGTGGGAATGTGGGCTCATCGACCTTCCTCGTTTTCTACGATCCGAGCGAGGACGAGTCCGGCGGAGTATTTGTTCGCTGGGCCCTCAGCGACGAAGTCAAGAACACGATCATCTTCTCGCCCGACCTCGCCGCCGAGCGAGCCATCCCCTTGGGTAGCGTCACTCTTGAGACCATGACCGACGCAGTCGAACGGATCCTCTTTGAGGCCGGATGGGTAGTGGACAGGACTTCGATCGGCGTTCACGAGTCGGCAATCAGGATCCGACGGAAGGCCCCCACCGAACACTGACCCACGTGGTCGTCTGCAGTAACCCCTGCAACCGCCTCGCCAAACTATGGCAAGGCGGTTGCAGTCATGGCCTCCGTGCCGTTGAAGTGGTCGAGGCCGGGATCCGGTCAGCGCCTCAGCGCACCTTCTCCAGTGCGCGGGAGGTGAGCTGCAGCGCGAGGTCCACGGTCTCGTCGTCGCGCAGCGGGCAGTTCACCGCGTACTTGTGGCCGCCCTTGACGTCGCGGAGTTCGATCCGCGGGTCATCGAGGTCGTCCACGTCCTCGGGGGTGAGCCTGAGAGTGAGGCCCGCGTGGATCGCGCTCACGTACGCGACGGCTCCGAAGCGGCGCTTGCCGGCATCGCGGACCATCAGGTAGTTGGACAGTCCGTCCCTGGTCCGTTCCGAGGTGCCGGCCTCGACCTCGACACCGAGTGCGCGCACGCGGCTCAGGTAGGTCAGCACGCGGTCGGCAATCTCCTGGCTTCGGGCCCGGCCCCGGACCAGTGTCTCGGTGCCCGACGCGGTGGTCTCACCGAGCGCCTCAACAGCGGCTGCTCCGACGTCAACGCCGGATTCGTCTCCCATCAGCTGGAGGAACTGGGCGATCTCCTCCGGAGTGCCCTCCAGGTACTTCATACCATCTCCCCCATCCAAAGCCCACCAGTATCTGCGCATGCACAAGCTAGCAGACTGCTTCTTACGCGTGTGCATGAATGCGCAATCTGGTTTACGCGTGAGAAGAATGGTGCCTGCCGCGAGGCCGTACAGCCGGGAGTTGCCCGCTCTCGGTCCGCCCTGCCGGACCGCGAGATGGCACACCAACGCACACCGAAAGCCCGCGCTCCCCGGTCGGGCGGCGGCAAGCGGCGGGTGGCGAGCCGCAGGGGGCTACTCGTCGGCGGAGACAACGCCGCCGGTCTTGATGTGCCGGGCGGGGTTCGCGTCGTCGGCGAGCAGCTCGGCAATCTCGGTTATCGGCCGGGAGCCCTCGAACTTGACCATCCCGGGCGACACCCCGAGGCGCAGCGCGGTGGTGAGGGTGCCGTCCGGCTTGGTGAGGACGTCCGGGGCACTCGGGCCGGGGGCGGCGAAGACGGCGCACCGGCATGACGTCTTCCCCTTCCCCACTGTTCTGGCGGCCGATCCCCTCCTCGCTCGATGCCGGGCCCGAGCCCGCGCCGCTCGGGGAGGAGCTGACCGAGGAGGAGTGCGCCGGGCTGCAGCTGGCCGCCGCCGCGGGTGAGCGGGCGGCGGCCTGGGTGCGGGAGCTGGCCCGCCAACAGCCAGTCGAGATGCACGGGCGGGTGCTGGAGCTGACCGCCCAGGCGATCGAGCAGACCTGCACCCGCGAGATCATCCCCGGCAACGACGCCGACCTCACCGCCGAACTGCGCTACCGCCTGGACGGCAGCGTGCTGCTCGGCGCGGCACCGAGTCCTACCGCTACCAGGCCACCCAAGAATCCCTCTTCGCCAGCACGAACTGACGCACTGTTGGACGGCTCTCTGCGTGGGAGCGAGCGACCTGGGCTTCAGCCGGCAGCCATCCCGTCCCGGCGAAGGACGACCTGCAGCAGTTGCTGCAGGTCGCCCTGGATCGCATCCAGCAGCTCGCCACCGAACACACAGAGGGAGTGTTCCCACGGGTGGCCGAAAGTGCCAAAACGCAGGTCCTCTGCCAGGAAGATGAAGTAGTCCCCATCCGGATACGGGTTGAGCGGCCAGCCCTCACGCGAGCGCCCTTCAAGAACTCGGGGCAGGAACATGTCGGTCGCCGGCAGATCCGGACGGATCCGATAGCACGTGTGCTGCCAGTCCAAGATCCACAACGACTCCCCCGGGGCGCTGCAACCAGCGAGTCCTTCCTGCACCACATCAACCAGACGGTCAAGCTTTCGATCGCCAGGGTCATCGCTCAGCCGTCGAGGCTCCATGTGATCGACGGCGAAGTCTCGGTGATTCCGGGGAAGGCATGCATGCTGGGGCGGAAGTCGAACTTGTCATCGAAACGGTCCCAGATGCCGTCGTATTCGGCCCTGGCCAGACGCTTGAGGGGTTCATCGATCATCCGACGAACCTAACCTCAGAAGAACGAATCCCACTGCCCAATTTTGCTGCCATAGTCGGAAGGGCTGGACCTCACGGGTCCAGCCCTTCCGCACATCCAGGGTGAGGCCCCGGCCGCCAGGCCCTCACCGCGCCGGACAGCGCACCGCCGCCCCCTCCGCCGCCCTCGATACGGCAGGCCACCGGCTGGCTGACCCGCTACCCCGCCGGGCTCACCCCCGACGAGGAGGTCCAGCGCAAGACGCTCCTCGCCCACTGCCCCGAACTCGACACCGCCTCCGGCCTGGCCACCTCCTTCGCCGAGATGCTCACCCGCCTCGAAGGCGAACGCCTCGCCGGGTGGATCACCGACGCCATGACCTCGGGCCTGCCCGGCATCAGCACCTTCGCCATCGGCCTGAACAGCGACTACGACGCCGTCCACGCCGGACTGACCACCCACTGGAACTCCGGCCCCGTCGAAGGAACCGTCAACCGGATCAAGATGCTCAAACGCCAGATGTACGGACGCGCCGGCTTCCAACTCCTACGCAAGCGCGTCCTGTTGGCTACGTGAGCACTTCCCAAGCTTGCTTCCTGCAGCGATCATGGTCGACATGGACAACCGGTTTGACCAGGACAGTTACTCGGACAGCAGTGTTTCCCAGCCGAAATGGGCCGAAGAGGTGGGTCTTCAGACCGTCGACTCAGATGGCCTCCTTCGGTCTGTCACCGTCTATATCGGCCCGCCCTCCACAGCACTCATCACGCTCCTTGACGACGGCTCACTCACCGAGATCAGCGGGAGCGACTATCTCGACTGCCTTATCCAGGCTCGACGACAGCTGGAACGCGACGGCCGTCTACTCTGCTGCCAGGGAGCCCGCCCCGACGTTCACCCGTCCGGACAGTTGCGCCAGTTCACCAACGGACGGCAGGCGTACGTGCACTTCTTGGACGCTGGGGGCGAGGCCCCTGAGACTGTCGACATCTTCGACCCGGCACCACCTGAAGACGTCGTAAGTCTCGATGACCAGCGAGCAGCCATCATCCGCGCCTGGAATACACGGCACCCGGGCAATCAGATCTGGCCCATCAACCAGTCACGCATCGTGAAGGCCCACAGAAGTTGAGCCAGAACCCCATATGACCCGACAAAATCAGGCTGGGCGAGTGCCTCTCGCTCAAGCACTGCGACTGGCATGTCGGCCGGGGCGGCACCCCGTTCGTCGAGGTCGTGCCACGGCAGGATCATCCGGCCGGGGTCCGGGTGAAGAACAGCCGGTTCCGTCGCGTCTACATCAGCGACGACCTGGAGCGCCTGCACAGCGAGTACGTGTGGCAGCTCTGCGACACCGACGCCCACCGAGCCGTGGACCTGGAGAACTGGTGGGCGTTCGTCAACCTGCGTCGCGGCGAGTGGCTCGCGCCGCTGCGGCCGGAGACCGTCTACGACCTGGTCGGCACTCTGAAGCGCCGCCTGGGCAAGGCAGTTCCCGCCGCCTGGACGCCTCACCGGTGGCGCCATACCCACGCGACCGCCCTGCTGCTGGCCGGCGCCCACGAACACGTGGTGATGCGACGGCTTGGTCACGCCGACGTGCAGACCACGCTGAACCTCTACGGCTGGGTCACTGAGGACGCCGAGCTGAAGACGCTGGCGAACTGGAAATCGTTCACCGCCAACTGGCGTGGCCTAGAAGAGAGTTCAGCAGGAGCGACCACGGTTGCCCGCCGACCGCAATGAAGGACGGGGCCGGCTCGGACCGGTGGGCCCAGAGCGCCGCGCTGGTCGACGGCTTGGACCCGGTCTTCACCGGCCCGCTGTTCGACCCGCGCGATGAGCGCCTGGCCGGGGTGTTCATGCGCGGATCGCGGCAGGTCCGGCTCGACCTCACCGCCTTGCCCGAGGTCATGCGCCGCGAGGTCGGCTGGTGGCTGGCCACCTGCGCGCGCACGGGCGAACGGCAGATCCACGCCAGCGAGTGGAACCGCTGGGCGGCCACCGCGGCCGCCGTCATCGCCCGGCAGCAGCACGTCACGTCCTTCGCCGACCTGCCGCTGACCGAATGGACGGCTGCGTGGGCCCGGACCTTCCACGCGGAGAAGGGTCGGATGCCCGCCCCCCGGGCACCGGCTGCGGGCCGAGCACGCTCTGCGCGGCACGCTGGAGCGGCTGCTGCGGCAGTACAGCAGCGAGATCGATTGGTGGCGACACGACATCTGGTCGCTGCGGCTTGATCCACGCATCCCGCGACGCGAGCACGAGCCGCGAGCGAACACCGCCGTCCGCTGGGCCGACATCAGCCCTGCCTGGCTGCGAGAAGGCACCAAGTTTTACCTCCGACTGCAGATGGAGTCCGGGCAGCTGACCTGGTGCACGGTGATGCAGCACCGCGTGAACACGGCACGCTTCGCGGCGTTCGTGACAGAGCGCGGCATCGACCACCCCGTGCTGGCGGTCGGCTCCGAGCGGAGCCTGCGCTCCCTCGCGCTGGAATTCGGCACTTTCCTGCACCACTGGCGGCGCGAGCATTCGGGCCGCCGCGAGGTCGGCGGCAGCCTCCAAGCGCGGACGATCAACAAGAATCTGCAGACGATCGACCTGTTCTACCGGGTGATGGCCGACTGCCGGGCTGAGGCGGCCGAGGCCCTCGACGACGCTCGTTGGATGGAGCTCACCGACAGCCATGCCCGCATGTTCCGCCCCGCCGACCGGCCCGGGCAGCGTGAGCTCCGCGAAGCGAATGAACGCAACTACATCAACGACACCGACCTCAGCAGCATGCTTACCCACATCGAGATCCTCGGCCTGCCCGCCGAGCAGAGCCGAACCATCGTCTGCGACGCATGCCAGGTCGAACTGGCCGGGCTGGGCCAGCCCGCGGTCATGCGGGCCTGGCTGATCCAGGCTCTGACACGAACGCACCACCCGCCGAGAGCAAGTCCGCGATCTGGAGCAGAGGCTCGCCGCCGCCCATGGAGAGATCCTCCGCTTGCAGCGCGAACTCCATGCCAAGGGCACTGGCACGTGACCAATTGCAGTCGGCTCGATCGAGACGCTGGCTACGAGTCCGAACGCAGCCCCAGCATGCTGTGCTGAACCACACCGGCGGAAGCGTCAGCGACTCCCGAGGCCTGACGCACCACCTCCACCAGCTGTTGACGAAGTTCCACTGCCGGCTCTCCGAGCACGACACCGCTGAGCACCAGCTCCAGCATCAGACAGTCATAGTCGGCCGAGTTCCCATGAAGGCCCCCGCGGCCCGCTTCCACGACGGCTGAGGCAATCCGCCAACCACCACCCTCGGCAGGTGCGAACGTCGCTTCGAAGACGCCAAAGCCGGTCCAACTGCGGTGCAGATAGACGACCCTGTCCTCAGCGAAGACGTTCCACTTCTCATCCATGTCCCGGGCCCGATATCCCCTCCGGATCCGGTCCCAGTCGGCGTCCGTCCAGACACGACCGGGCAGCTGCGACATCGGTCCGGGCGTGTTGATCGACAGAACGCGTCGGAACGACTCTCGGGTAAGTGGGGCATCGGAAGTCATGACGCGATCCTACGGATGGACCACCCCGCCAGGACAACGACTTACCTCCAAGATCAGATCGCCCGGCAGGGCGAGCGAATCCAGCCACCTTCCGGACGCGTCATCAATGCTCTGATCAGCTACTTTGCAAGATCGAATTACTCTTACCCCAGATAACTGGACGACTACGACTTCTCCTTCCAGCCCGAGCTCGACCCGCGCAAGATCAAGGACCTCGCCACCCTCTCCTTCGTCGAGGCCAAGGCCAACGCCGCCCTGCTGGGACCGCCTGGGGTCGGCAAGACCCACCTCGCCGTCGCCCTGGCGGTCGCGGCCTGCCGGGCCGGCTTCTCGATCTACTTCACCAGCCTCGACGACATGGTCAGACACCTCAAGGCCGCCGAGGCCGCGGGACGGCTGACCAGCAAACTCCGCACCTACCTGCGACCGGCCGTCCTCGTGGTCGATGAGGTCGGCTACCAGCCTCTCGAACGCGCCGAGGCGAACCTGGTCTTCCTGGTGATCTCCAAGCGCTACGAGAGGGGCTCGATCATCCTGACCTCGAACAAGACCTTCAGCAAAGCGCACATGTTCCAGCGAACCTGTGCCAGGCAGCGCCTGAACAGCACGGGTTCCGCTTGCGAGGTGGGTGCTGCATGATCGACCAATGCTGGTAGAGGTGGAGAAGATCGCGAAATTCCCATGGAGCCCATTGCTGGCTCAGGTCAACACGGCCATCGGTCGCACTGCGGTTCGTTGGTGCGGGGATCCGGGCCCCGGGCCGGGCGAGTACCACGTGGAGTGGACGGTCGATGAGGAAATCTTCTGGGGGCGGAACGCCAAGCCGGCTGTCGGCGATGGACCCGAGATCCGCCCCGGCGGACACTGCGTTGTCCTACGAGGTCTGCTGAGCCACACGGAGGACGGTGTCGGCATGCTGGACCTGGATGGAACGGTGATCCTGCTGGATCTGGCGGATCCATTGCCCGACGGCGTCAGCGGCACTTGGGTCGAGCTCTATATCGAGCGCGAGAGCATTGCTCTCTACCCTTACGATCTCTGACCGGAGTTCAGGTCTGGGAGACGTCCCACCCCGACATGCGGGTCTCGTCGATGTGGTCGGACAGGTAGATGAGTGTGGCCTGGGGGTCCATGCCGAAGGCAGCGGCGACGAGCTTGGGGTCCATCGTGTTCACCAGGTCGACCAGGCGGGTGCTGCGAATCATCCGGGGAGGGAACCCGCAGTCGTCAAGGACGTGGGAGAGATAGGCAGTTGAGGCCGGGCTTCGCCCGGCCTTTGTTCCTTTGGTGACCGCGACATGAGGGTTGTCAGTTCGCCAGGCCGCCCGGTGGGCCAGGCACCGCTGCAGCACGGTCCAGGAAGCTGGGTCAAGGGGGACGGGATGGGGTCGTTTGCCGAGCCGGACTGTCCGGGCGGCTTCGTTGACATCGTCGACCTGAAGCATCCGGACCTCTGCACTGGATGGAGGCACCGTGCAGTAGGGCGAGCATGCCTACCAGGGCTTCGTGCGGGTGCACACGCTCCTCGGTCGTCCAGCGCCGAAACAGCTGTCGTTGCTGGTCCAGGGTGAGGGTCCGGCCACGGAAGCCGCTCGCCTCCTTGACGGTGAGGGTGCGGGTCGGATCGACCAGCACCAGCTTCTGGGCACGGGCGAATCGGAAGAACTGCCGCAGCACCGTCAGCCGGCGCTTGCGGGCCTTGGGCAGTGTCGCGAGGAAGGCCTCGATGTCGTGCACATCGACGGGGGACCAGTCGTCCTTGTCCTTCTCGGTGACTAGGAAGAGCGCCAGGTCGCGCATGGTGGCCAGGGCGGTTTCCAGTGTGTGGTCGCTGCGGGGGCGGGTGCCGGCCCGGCGGGCCCGGTCCTGGGCCCGCAGCCGGGAGGCGTCGAATGCCGAAACGGCCGGGGCCCAAGCGTGCCCGCCCGCCACGGGGAGGTCCGGCGCCCGGGACCGGGCGCGCGCTTCTT